>NZ_JBFBJB010000005.1:0-256539 GCF_040685895.1 Streptomyces sp. NPDC088124
ACAGCGCGGCCAGCCAGAGCATGCGCAGGGAGCCCGCCACATGGCGGGCTCGTGCGATACCGAATGGTGGCCGAGCCGTGATCATGTGGTGATCCGGGGTACGCGGCCCCACCGTCGTGTGTGCGTGCGCCCGTACCGGCATCTACGGCGTTACGGACGCACGCACGGCTTAGCGCGCCGCCTACCAGGCCGTGGAGGCCGAGGCCGACTTCTCGCCCGGCAGCAGCACCCAGAGCGCCAGGTACAGCAGGAACTGGGGGCCGGGCAGCAGGCACGAGAGCAGGAATATGACCCGCATCGTGTTGGCGGAGGTGCCGAAGCGCCGTGCCAGCGCCGCGCACACCCCGCCGAGCATGCGTCCCTCGCGGGGGCGGACCAGACCGGCCATGGTGGGCTCCTTCACGAGACCATCGGGGGAGCGCTTCTTGTCCGTGCTCCCGATGACTCCATGGTGCTCCGCCGGAAGGGATGAAACGTCGCTCTACGGGGCGATCCCGACCCTGGGAATCGTCGGGGTAGCCCCCTGAGGGGTCTCATCCCGTGCGACGGTCTCCGCGCGGTCCTTCGTCCCCCGCAGGGGCGTCTCGGCGCCGATGGCCTTCCGCCCGGCGGTACGGGGCATCGTCGGTCCGCGACGTACCGTACGGAAGAGGTTCTCCCGCCGGTCCTGTCCGCCGCGTCCCTCCCGCCCCTCCCGCCGCTCCCGCCGTGCCTCCCGCTCCCGGCGGAGCCTGGCCCGGCCCGCGGGCACCACCAGGAGATGCGCGAGCGCCACCCCGACGGTGTTGAGCAGCAGGGAATCCACGTCGACGACGCGTCCCGGCACCACGGTCTGCGCCATCTCGATCCCGAGGGAGAGCAGCGCCCCCGCCGTGACCGTACGGGTCAGGGAAGCCCAGAAGGAAACGGCGATCCGGCCGTCCACCACGGGCAGCAGCACCCCGACCGGGGCGAGCAGCAGCAGCCCCTCACCGATCCGGCGGGCCGCCTCCAGCGGACCGAGGGCCAGATCGGCCCTGATCCCGGCGAACGGCGTCAGATTGGCCGCGTTCACCCACATGACGTCGAGGGGGCGGAGCGTCACCCACCCCACCAGCGACAGATGTATGAGGAGGAGAACGAGCCCCGCCATACGGAAGCGGAAGACGGCGTTGCCGCCCGGACCTTGACGCACGCCCTCAAAGACGCGGTACGCCGGGACATCGGTTCCGGATGTGCGGGAGCAACGCGTGCATGAGACCGGCATCACCCGCCGGCCGCGGCGGCGCGGTCCGTGGGTTCAGGGGGCGGTGCCCGTGCTCGGTGCCAGGGTCGGCAGGTCGGCGTCCGGGTGGCGCCTGGTGTCCTGGTCGCAGCCGTACGTACGCGTCGCGTAGCTGCCGGGACCGCCGAGCACGACCCGGCCGTCCGTGGCCACGCCCTCCGCGAACGTGCAGACGATCTGGGCGAGCGCCGCCGCCGGCAGGTCCTCCGGCTGGCGGCTGAGCCGCAGCGCCCCGGCCGGGTCGCCGGCGTGCGCGGCCGAGACGACCAGCGGTCCCCTTACGGAGGTGGTGAAACCGGCCTCGCGCTCGGCGGCGGACGGCTCCGCCTGCAACTCGTCCAGCAGCGCCTGCGCGGCCCCGAGCCGGTCGCCGGCCGATCCGCCCGCCGGGATCCCGGCCGCGCGCTCGACCGACGCGAGGCCGGAGGCGCACACCAGATAGACCCGGACCGGAATCCCGGACTCCGACTGGGTGATGACGTCCTTCCCGGCGACCTCGCACGGCATCCGCGACGGCGCGGGCCCGGCGTCCACCGGCACGGAAGTGGTCCTGATCCCGCAGCCGGCGGCGAGCGCGACGAGCGCCACGACACCGGCGAGGCGCCCGGCCGTACGGACGGCGAGCGGTGCCCGTACGGCCGGCCGCACGCGTACGGGTACCGGCCGTCCCCGCACGGGCACCCGCGTACGGACGGCTATCGGGCCGGTCCTGTTCCAGCGCCTCACGGTCTCTCGTCCGCCTCTCCCGGCTCCGTGTCCCCGCCCCCGGGGCCGCTGTCCGGTCCCAACGCGCCGTCGCGCGGCAGCCGCAGCACGAACATCGCGCCGCCGTCCGGCACGTTCACCGCCGTGATGTCCCCGCCGTGGATGTGCGCGTTCTCCATCGCGATCGACAGCCCGAGCCCGCTGCCCTCCGAACGCGGCCGGGAGGCGCTCGCCTTGTAGAAGCGGTCGAAGACGTGCGGCAGTACGTCCTCGGGGATACCGGGGCCGTGGTCCCGTACCGAGATCACCAGCTCGTCGCCCTCGGTCCGCACCGCCACCCGTACCGGCGAACCACCGTGCTTGAGCGCGTTGCCGATCAGATTCGCCAGGATCACGTCGAGCCGGCGCGGGTCGAGCCGGGCCACGATGCCGCGCGCGGCGTCCAGTTCCACCGCGTCCAGCCAGGCGCGCGCGTCGATGCACGCCGTGACCTGGTCGGCCACGTCGACGTCGTCCAGGACCAGACGGGCCGTACCCGCGTCGAAGCGGGTGACCTCCATCAGGTTCTCGACCAGCACATTGAGCCGCCGCGTCTCACTCACCACGAGCGTCACCGCGGGCGCGATCATCGGGTCGAGGCTGTCGGCCTCCTCCTCCAGGACCTCCGTGACGGCGGTGAGCGCGGTGAGCGGGGTACGCAGCTCGTGCGACATGTCGGCGACGAAGCGGCGGCTCGACTCCTCCCGCGCGCTCATGTCCGCGACCTTCTTCTGCAGGGACTCCGCGGCGTTGTTGAACGTACGCGACAGATCGGCCAGTTCGTCCGACCCCGACACCCGCAGCCGCGTCCCGAACTTGCCCTCGCCCAGCTGCCGCGCCGCCTCACCGAGCCGCTGCACCGGCTTGAGCACGGTCGTCGCGGCGGCCTGCGCGAGCAGCGCCGAGCCGATCAGCGCGAGCGTCGTGGCGATCCCCAGCGACCAGGCCAGCGAGTTGAGATCCGCCCGTTCCTGGTCGAGGGACTTGAACAGATAACCGGTGGGCCCCCCGCCGATGATCCGGGTGCCCCCCACCAGATACGGCGTGCCGCCGCGCTCGGTGCGCTGCCAGAACACGTGGTACGGGTACTTGTTGGACGCCGTGACCTTCTGCCGGTCGTTCACCGCGTCCTTGAGCGACTTCGGCACATCGTCCATGGTGAACATGTCGGGGTCGGAGGCGCCGACGATCGGCTTCCCCTTGTCCCGCGCGGCGATCAGCACCACGCTGTAACCGGCGTTGTCGCCCGCCATGCGCTCGGCGGTGTTCTGCAGATCGCTCTGCCGCGGCCACAGCGGGAGTTCGGCGGCGCGGCTCTGCATCTCCTGCTGGAAGTCGTTGAGCGCCGAGTCCTGGGTACGGGTCAGCACCGCCTGGCGGTTGAGCCAGTACGCGATCCCCGACGCGGAGACGGCAGCGGTCAGTGCGACGGCACCGAAGACGATGACGAGCCGCAGCCGCAGACTGGTCCACCGGAGCCCGGCGAGGAACGCCTTCCTGGCCCGGCCGTCCTTGCCACCGGCGCCGCCGCCCTTGCCGTCCTCGGCGCCGCGACGCGGCGGGACGTACGGGTCGACGGGCTGGTCCGCGCAGGTCCGGTCCGTACACCCGGCTTCCGCACGCGCCTCTTCCGTACGCGAATCTTCCGTCCGCGCGGCTTCCGCACGCGCGGGACCGTCCTCGCCGGAGGCGCTGTTCTTCGGCGGCGGGCCGGCGTCCGGCGGGCCGTTCCCCTTGGGTACGTCACTCACGAAGGCGCGTCCAGCCTGTAGCCCACCCCGCGGACCGTACGGATCAGCGTCGGCGAGGACGGTACGTCCTCCACCTTCGCGCGCAGCCGCTGCACGCACGCGTCCACCAGCCGCGAGTCACCGAGATAGTCGTGCTCCCACACCAGCCGCAGCAACTGCTGCCGCGACAGCGCCTGACCGGGCCGCCGGCTCAGCTCCAGCAGCAGCCGCAGTTCGGTCGGCGTGAGCTGAAGGTCCTCGCCGTTCTTGGTGACGGTCATCGCGGAACGGTCGATCACCAGGCTGCCGAACGTCGCGGAATCCGTGGACTCCCGCTCGCCGCGCCGCAGTACCGCGCGGATCCGGGCGTCCAGCACCCGGCCCTGCACCGGTTTCACCACATAGTCGTCCGCGCCCGACTCCAGCCCGACCACCACGTCGATGTCGTCACTGCGGGCGGTCAGCAGGATGATCGGCAACTGGTCGGTACGGCGGATGCGGCGGCAGACCTCGAATCCGTCGATCCCGGGCAGCATCACGTCCAGCACGATCAGATCCGGCCGCTGCTCGCGGAGCAGTTTCAGGCCGTCCTCACCCGTCGCCGCGGTGGCCACCCGGTGGCCCTGGCGTGACAGGGAGAGTTCGAGGGCCGTGCGGATGGCGTCGTCGTCCTCGATCAGCAGCAGAAAAGGCACGGAGGTCATTCTGTCCCATGGGGGACCGGAGTTCGACCGTTGCGTGCCACAGGCCCCTGTGACACGGCTGTGACAGTCGGCGGACAGGTCCATGAAACTGCCCCGGCAAGCTCATTGCCACACGGAACGAAGCAGACTCCAACCGACGGGGGGCGCGGGATGAACGCACTGCACGGAACGACCTCAAGCGCAGTGGTCACGCGTCTTCACGACGTCAGCAGGAGCAACGAGAAGTCCGGCGCCGTGAACGGGCGGGGGTGCGTTCGCGGCGCCGGGCGTCAGCACAAGCCGTCGTACATGACGGTGGTTGACGCGCCCCAGGCGGGCAGCGGAGGAGTCGCGTACAGGGAGGCCACGGGGGCCACGGGGGAGCGGAAGGTTCCGGCGGGGACGGGGGACGCCGAAGCGGCGTTCACCGCCTACGTCCAGGAGCGCCGCGCCTCCCTGTACGCGACGGCCTACCACCTGACCGGGGACCGGTTCGAGGCCGAAGACCTGCTGCAGAGCGCGCTGTTCTCCACGTACCGCGCCTGGGACAGGATCAGCGACAAGGCGGCGGTCGGGGGCTACCTCCGCCGCACCATGACCAATCTGCACATCAGCGCCTGGCGCAGGCGCAAGCTCAACGAGTACCCGACGGAGGAGCTGCCGGAGACGGCGGGCGACACGGACGCGATGCGCGGCACGGAGCTGCGCGCCGTGCTCTGGCAGGCGCTCGCCCGGCTGCCCGAACTCCAGCGGACGATGCTCGTCCTGCGCTACTACGAGGGCCGCACCGATCCGGAGATCGCGGACATCCTCGACATCAGTGTCGGCACGGTGAAGTCGAGCATCTGGCGGTCGCTCCGCCGGCTGCGTGAGGACGAGGTCCTCAGCTTCGGCCGTGACGAGGAAGAGTCCTTCGGCGAACTGGTCGCCTGAGGGCAGTGGGGGGAAGCACGGGGGATGCGGGGGGACCGTCGTTTCGGGGGAGACGGCGGTAGCGGGGGGGAAATCCGGGGGATTCGGGGGGAGAACCCGGAGGAACAAGGGGAAATCACGGGGGATACGGGGGATATGGGGGGAGCGTAAAAGCCGCGGGGGAACTGCGGCGCTCTGGGGGAGCACGAAAAAGGAAGCGGGACCGTACGGGCTGGGGGGCCGGTACGGCCCCGCTTTCGTGTGCCCCGCGTCAGGTGGGGTTGCCGGTACGGCCCGCCGCGGAGGTGGACTCCGCCGCGCGCCCGGCGTCGCGTTCGCCGCGTGGCGTGAGACGCGGAGTGAGACTTGGCGTGAGACGCTCCCCGGCGGCCGAGGCGGCGATCCGGCCCAGCGCCTCCCTCTTGTCGCACGGATGCGCGCCCAGCGCCGCCTGCCGGCTGACGATCGCGCGCTCGGCCCGCATCAGCCGCCAGCCGCGCCGCAGCAGGAACGGCACCGACTTCCGCCCCTCGCGCAGATCGCGCGCGAGCCGTCGCCGGAACGTCGTCGAGGGACGGCCCCGCAGACAGAGCGCGTCGGCCATGACCCCCAACTCCCGGCAGCGCGCGACGATGTCCGCGGCGAAGATGCCCTCCGCGAGGAAGAGCGGGGCGCGCCCGATCTCCATCGCCTCCGCGTCCACCCGCGAACTCGTCGCGATGGAGTAGACGGGAACGGCCGTACGGCCCGTACGGCACAGCTCGACGATCGCCGCGACCGCCGCGTCCGCGTCCCAGGACCGTACGGAGTCCCAGTCGATGTCCGCACTGCCGGGCACCAGGGGCAGCGTCGGGTCGTCGCCCTCTTTGTAGAAGTCGTCGAGGCGCAGTACGGGCAGCCCCGTACGGGCGGCGAGAGACGACTTTCCGGAGCCGGACGGCCCCGCGAGCAGCACGACTCGGGCCGGAAGGGTGGGAGAGGTCACGGGACACCAGTGTGCGGCATCCGTCCGCGCGGTGAACCCCTGGGGGCGATCAGGCGAGTTCCAGCGGTCGATTTGGCGGGTTATTGGCATCGCGCCCACCGTCTCGACTACGCTGAGTGCTCGCACGGTCACGTAAACCGTACGTCGCTCGTCACCATCGACCCGGCTTGAACGCCCCGGCCAGGCAGGACATCCCATGGCACGTCACGCACTTCCTCCCACCCGGCGCCGCACCCTGCTGCGGGCCGGCCTGACCCTCTCGGTGGCGGGCGCGGCCCTCGGCCTGGGCGGCGCGGCGGCCCACGCGGCCCCGGCGCCCGCGCCCGCCTCCTCGTCCGACACGGAGACGCAGATCGCCGAATCGGGAAAGGCGGCGGGCCAGGCCCTCACCGGCGCACTCGGCTACGCGGCGGCGGGCGCCCTGAACCCGGTCACGTCCCTCAAGCTCAACCCCCTGGCCGGCACGGGCGTGGACCCGCTGGACAACGCGCTGGGCACCCAGGTGGCCGACTTCAAGCCGGTCTCGACGGCCGTGCTCACCGACCCGCTGACCAAGGGAAGCGGATCGCTCAAGGACATGCCGCTGGTGGGGCAGGTGGTGGGGCTGCTGCCGCGGTGAGCCGGGTCACGGGGGCGCATTGGAGAAGCCCTGCTTTCCCACGGACGAGGGAAAACAGGGCTTCCGCGTGGACGGTTCAGTACGCCGAGCCCGACGCGCCCAGGCTGCCCGTCGGGTGCCAGACCGTCTTCGTCTCCAGGAAGGCCGTCAGCCGGTGCGTGCCCGGGGCGGCCGTCCAGTCCGCGGTGTCCGTGGCGCCGGGGCGCCGTACGCGCTTGAGGTTGTCCGCCGCGGCGATCTCCAGCTCCTTGGCGAGCGCCTCGTCCGCGCCGGTCAGGTCGATCCCGTTGACGTCCTGGTGCGCGGCGAGCGGTGGAGCGATCTCCGCCGCCCGGCCCGAGAGGATGTTGACCACCCCGCCCGGCACGTCGGACGTGGCCAGCACCTCGCCCAGCGAGAGCGCGGGCAGCGGGGACGTCTCGCTCGCCACGACGACCGCCGTGTTGCCCGTCGCGATGACCGGTGCGATCACCGAGACCAGCCCCAGGAACGACGACTCGCGCGGGGCCAGGACCGCGACGACACCGCTCGGCTCGGGCGTGGAGAGGTTGAAGAAGGGTCCCGCGACCGGGTTCGCCCCGCCCGCGATCTGAGCGATCTTGTCCGTCCACCCCGCGTACCAGACCCAGCGGTCGACCGCCGCGTCCACCACGGCCGCCGCCTTCGGCTTCGACAGGCCCTCGGCCTCCGCCACCTCCCGTACGAACTGCTCCCGGCGGCCCTCCAGCATCTCGGCGACGCGGTAGAGGACCTGGCCCCGGTTGTACGCCGTCGCGCCCGACCAGCCGCCGAACGCCTTGCGGGCCGCGACGACCGCGTCCCGGGCGTCCTTGCGGGAGGACAGCGGGGCGTTGGCCAGCCAGCCGCCCTTTGTGTCGGTCACTTCGTACACCCGACCGCTCTCGCTCCGGGGGAACTTGCCCCCTACGTACAGCTTGTAGGTCTTGAAGACGTTGAGACGGCCGGTGCCGGCGCCGGTGGATTCCTTAGACATCGAGGTACGCCTCCAGGCCGTGGCGACCGCCCTCGCGGCCGTAACCCGACTCCTTGTAGCCGCCGAAGGGCGAGGTCGGGTCGAACTTGTTGAACGTGTTGGCCCAGACGACACCCGCCCGGAGCTTGCTCGCGACCGCGAGGATCCGCGAGCCCTTCTCCGTCCAGATGCCCGCCGACAGGCCGTACTGCGTGTTGTTGGCCTTGGCCACGGCCTCGTCGGGCGTACGGAACGTCAGCACCGACAGCACCGGGCCGAAGATCTCGTCCCGCGCGATGGTGTGCGCCTGTGTGACGTTGGTGAAGAGCGTCGGCGCGAACCAGTAGCCGGCGGACGGCAGTTCGCACGCGGGCGACCAGCGCTCCGCGCCCTCCGCCTCGCCGGTCTCGGCCAGCGCCCGGATCCGGGCGAGCTGCTCGGCGGAGTTGATCGCGCCGAGATCGGTGTTCTTGTCCAGCGGGTCGCCCACGCGCAGGGTGGACAGCCGGCGCTTCAGCGCGTCCAGCACCTCGTCGTGGACGGACTCCTGGACGAGCAGCCGCGAGCCCGCGCAGCAGACCTGCCCCTGGTTGAAGAAGATGCCCGTGACGATGCCCTCGACGGCCTGGTCGACCGGGGCGTCGTCGAAGACGATGTTCGCGCCCTTGCCGCCCAGTTCGAGCGTGGCCCTCTTCCCCGTACCGGCGATCTGACGGGCGATGGCCTTGCCGACGGCGGTCGAACCGGTGAACGCGACCTTGTCGATGCCCGGGTGCCCGACGAGCGCCGCGCCCGTCGTGCCGTCGCCGGTGACGATGTTGACGACGCCCTTGGGGAGCCCCGCCTGGCGGCAGATGTCCGCGAAGAAGAGCGCGGAGAGAGGGGTCGTCTCGGCGGGCTTCAGCACCACGGTGTTACCGGTGGCGAGCGCCGGGGCGATCTTCCACGCGAGCATGAGGAGCGGAAAGTTCCAGGGGATGACCTGCCCGGCGACCCCGAGCGGCCGCGGGTCGGCTCCGTAGCCGGCGTGGTCGAGCTTGTCGGCCCAGCCCGCGTAGTAGAAGAAGTGCGCGGCGACCAGCGGGAGGTCCGCGTCGCGGGTCTCCTTGATCGGCTTGCCGTTGTCGAGGGTCTCCAGCACGGCCAGTTCGCGCGAGCGCTCCTGGATGATCCGCGCGATACGGAAGAGGTACTTGGCGCGCTCGGCGCCGGGCAGGGCGGACCACTTCTCGAACGCCTTGCGGGCGGCCTTCACGGCCCGGTCGACGTCGTCGGCACCGGCCTGGGCGACCTCGGAGAGGACCTCCTCGGTGGACGGGCTGACGGTCTTGAAGACCTTGCCGTCGGCCGCCTCGCCGAACTCGCCGTCGATGAAGAGCCCGTAGGAGGGCGCGATGTCGACGACCGAGCGGGACTCGGGGGCGGGCGCGTACGTGAACGGGTTCTCGGGTGTGCTCTGTGATGCCATCTCTGCCTCAGTCCACCGTGACGTAATCGGGGCCGGAGTACCGGCCGGTGCTGAGCTTCTGACGCTGCATCAGCAGGTCGTTCAGCAGGCTGGAAGCGCCGAAGCGGAACCAGTGGTTGTCCAGCCAGTCCGCGCCCACGGTCTCGTTGACCAGCACCAGGAACTTGACCGCGTCCTTCGTGGAGCGGATGCCGCCCGCGGGCTTCACCCCGACCTGCGTGCCGGTCGCCGCGCGGAAGTCGCGCACGGCCTCCAGCATCAGGAGGGTGTTGGCGGGGGTGGCGTTGACCCCGACCTTGCCGGTCGACGTCTTGATGAAGTCCGCGCCCGCGAGCATGCCGAGCCAGGAGGCGCGGCGGATGTTGTCATACGTGGACAGCTCGCCGGTCTCGAAGATCACCTTGAGCCGGGCGGTGCCCGCCGCTTCCTTGACGGCGCGGATCTCCTCGTACACCTTCAGGAAGTGCCCCGCGAGGAACGCGCCGCGATCGATGACCATGTCGATCTCGTCGGCGCCCGCGGCCACGGCGTCGCGCGTGTCGGCGAGCTTCACGCCGAGCGCGGCGCGGCCGGCCGGGAAGGCGGTGGCGACGGAGGCGACCTTCACCCCGGAGCCGGCGAGCGCGGCGACCGCGGTCTCCGCCATGTCCGGGTAGACGCAGACGGCGGCCGTCGCGGGGGTCGTACGGTCGGTCGGATCGGGCCGTACGGCCTTGGCGGCGAGCGCCCGGACCTTGCCCGGGGTGTCCGCGCCTTCGAGCGTCGTCAGGTCGATCATGGAGATCGCCAGGTCGATGGCGTACGCCTTGGCCGTGGTCTTGATCGAACGCGTGCCGAGCGCCGCGGCGCGGGCCTCCAGGCCGACGGCGTCGACGCCGGGCAGCCCGTGGAGGAAGCGGCGCAGTGTGCTGTCGGACGCGGTCACGTCAGCGAATGCGGGGGTGATGGTGGGCATGGTCACCAGATGAGCATATCTACGCGCGTAGCGACCTGTACAGGGGGTGTGAGGTTCTCGCGGCGGGCTGTTCCCGAGCTGTGACCCGTGCGGGGACGGCTGCCGCCACTGCCGGAGGCGTACGGCAGAATCGAAGGTATGACGAGCCCTGCCCCCGACCACGACTCCTCCGCGTCCGGCCCCGGCGCCGAGTCCGGGTCCGAGCCTGCGACCGGCTCCGGCTCCGGCGCCGAGTCCGCGACCGGCCCCGGCGCCGAGTCCGGCTCCGGAGCCGGGTCCGCGTCCGGCCCCGAGGCCGCCGAGCCCGGCTACGCCGACCGGGTCTTCCGGTCGGGGGGCGGGATCGTGGGCGGCGGCCTGCTGCTCGCGATCGTCCTGTGGATCGGCGTCGACGCGCTCGTGCGGGGCACGGGCCGCACCCCGTGGCTGGCGCTCGCCGGGATGCTCTGCGTCGTACCGCTGATCGTCGCGTTCAGCCTGCGCCCGGCGGTCTTCGCGGGCGCGGACCGGCTCCGGATCAGGAACCCGTTCCGGACGATCGTCCTCCCGTGGGGGGCGATCACGGACATACGGGCCTCGTACTCGTGCGAGGCGTTCACGCGGGACAGCGGGAAGTTCCAGCTCTGGGCGGTCCCGGTCTCCCTCCGCCAGCGCAAGCGCGCCGCCCGTCAGCAGACCCGCAGAGCGGGCGACGACCCGCACGGCAGGACCTCGGTCCACGCCGACGTCACGGACTCCCAGGCCAGGATGGCCACGGCGGACCGCACCACCGCCGACCTCCGGGACCTGGCGGAGCGCTCCGCCTCCCGTGCCACCGCCCAGGGCGACCCGGTGGTCCGCTGGGCCTACGAGGTCATCGCCCCGTCACTCGCGGGCCTGGTGGTGCTGGTGGTGCTGCTGTCGCTGGGGTGACGGGGACGATGAGACACGGGTACGGGACGGGTGACACCGCTTCCGGGGCAGGCGGATGCCCGGTCGTCCCGGACTACCGGGGCGAGAGCACCAGATCGGCTCGCGCACGGGTGGCGGCGATCAGTTCCGCGTTGTGCTGGTCAGGACCCAGCGCCCAGGAGACCGCCTCATCATGTGCCTTGCCGAATCGCTCGTGCCGGGCGACCAGCCGGTGGATGCGCTCCTCCTCGGCCGGCGCGCAGAACCAGACCTCGTCCAGCCGGGGCCGGACCCGCGCCCAGTCGCCCTCGTCGACCAGCAGGTAATTGCCTTCGGTGACGATCAGGCGGGCGCTGCGCGGCACGGGCAGGGCGCCGGCGATCGGCTGTTCCAGTTCGCGTTCGAAGCCGGGGACGTAGATCACCTCGTCCTCGTCCTCGCGAAGCCGGCGCAGCAGCGCCGCGTAGCCGGCCGCGTCGAAGGTGTCGGGCGCGCCCTTGCGGCCGAGGCGGCCGAGGCGGCCGAGTTCGGTGTCGGCGAGGTGGAAGCCGTCCATCGGGACATGCGCCACCCAGGGGCCGTTCGCGCCCGCCGGAGGCGCGGCCAGCAGCCGGGCGACCAGCTGCTCGGCGAGCGTGGTCTTGCCGGCCCCCGGGCTGCCGGTGATCCCGAGCAGCGCCCGTCGGCCGGGGCGGACCAGTGCGCGGGCCCGTTCCGCCAGTCCGTCGAGACCGGGGAAGTCCTCGACGGTCATCGGCGCGGACCCGCGGCGGAGAGCTGGTGGGTGATGAAGCCGTGCGCGTGCCGGGCGAGGTCCTCCGCGTCGGTCCACAGATTGCGCCAGACGGCCAGGTCGTTGGAGAGGCCTTCGGCGGCCACGGCGGACGAGAAGGACTCGAAGGTGATGGGGCCCCGGTACCCGATGTCGGCCAGCGCGTGGAAGAAGGCGGTGAAGTCCAGGTGCCCGGAGCCCAGGTAGCCGCGGTGGTTCTCGCCGATGTGCACGTACCCGAGCCGGTCGCCCACCTCGCGTACCGGGCGGACGAGGTCGTCCTCCTCGATGTTCATGTGATAGGTGTCCAGGTGGATCAGCACATTGTCCTCGCCGATGTCGTCGGCGAGAACCAGCGCGTCGTGCGCGGTGTTGATGACATTGGTCTCGTAGCGGTTGCATATCTCAAGGCCCAGCGTCATGCCCAGGCCCTTGGCCTCCTGGGCGAGCCGGCGCAGCACCGCGACGACATTGCGGCGGCCGGCGTCGCTGAGCGGCTGCCCGTACTTGCCGAGCGCGCTGTACAGAGCACCGGTGAAGTGCGTACCGCCCAGGGCGTGTGTGACCGCGAGCGAGTCACGCAGCAGTTGTTCGCCGCGCTCGACGGTGGCGGTGTCCGCGCTGGAGACATCGGCGTCGAAGGCGAGTCCGCGTGAGCAGGCCACCGCGATCCCGGCGGCCTCCAGCTGCTGCCTGGCGGCGGGCACGTCGAGGTTGACGGAGTCGTGCAGCGAAAGCTCCAGCAGGTCGAAGCCGGTGGCCCTGGTCATCTCGACGGCGTGGGCCAGCGAGGCGGGCGAGGTGTCGCCCGCCCAGACCAGGGCGTGTACGCCGATGGGGTTGCCGAGGGGGGTGCTGGTCATCAGGGGTGTCCTTGTCCGTGGGTCCGGGAGCGTGGTCAGGGAGACCGGATCCGGGAGCGTGGTCCGGGAGACCGGGCCCGCGTTCCCGGTGGAGGTGGTGGGAGCGTACGGGACGGTGGTACTACGCGGTCCTGGCGCCGGTGATCAGCGCCACGATCTCCTCGCCGGTGGTGTCCGGCGCCCGGCGCCCGCCGACGCAGCGGCCGGCCCGCATCACCCACACCTGGTCGCTGAGCCGCATGACCTGGGCGAAGTTGTGGCTGATGAGGAGCACGGCGTGGCCGTCGTCACGGAGTTTGAGGATCAGCTCCTCCACCCGCTCGGTCTCCTGGACGCCGAGCGCGGCGGTGGGTTCGTCCATGATGACCAGCTGTGAGCTGAAGCCGGACGCCCGGCAGATCGCCACGGCCTGCCGCTGCCCGCCGGAGAGCCGGCGCACCCGCGACTTCACCGCCGGGACGTTGACCGCCAGGGTGGAGACCATCTCCTGGGCGCGCGCCTGCATGGCCTTGCGGTCCAGCAGGGCGATGGGGCCCAGGCGGCGGACGAGCTCCCGGTTGAGGAAGAGGTTCTGCCAGACCGTGAGGTCCTCCACCAGGGCGAGATTCTGGTGGACGGTCTCGATGCCCGCCTCGCGGGCGTCCTCGGGGGAGTGGAAGTCGCCGGGGCGGCCGTTGAAGGTGATCCGGCCGCTGTCGGGGCGGTGGATGCCGGAGAAGCAGCGCACCAGGGTGGACTTCCCGGCCCCGTTGTCACCGACCAGGGCGGTGATCTCGCCCTGGCGCAGGGTCAGCGAGACGTCGGCCAGGGCGCGCACGCTGCCGAAGGAGAGCGAGACGCCCTCGCATTCCAGCAGCGTCTCGCCGACGGCGGTGACATCGGCGATTCCGGTGGCGGCGGGCTTGGCGGTGCTCGGGTCGGTGGTCATCGCTGGAACCTCGTCAGGAGAGCGGCCAGCACCACGACGATGCCGACGGACAACGGCTGGTAGAACTGCGAGACGCCCAGCAGGGTGAGCCCGTTGACCAGCGCGGTCAGCAGCAGCGCGCCGATGATCGGGCCGATCACCGTGGCGCGCCCGCCGAAGAGGCTGACCCCGCCGAGCACCACCGCGGCGACCGAGTTGAGCAGGAAGGAGGTGTTGGCGGCCGGTTCGGCGGCACCGACCCTGGCGACGAGCAGAATGGCGCCCACCCCGGCCAGCAGGCCCGAAGCCGCGTATACCGCGGTCTTGATCCGTGAGGTGGAGATGCCCATCGCGGTGGCCGACTCGGGGGCCCCGCCGGTGGCCAGTACATGGGTGCCGGTACGGGTGTGGAAGAGCATCACATGGGCGATGACCGCGATGCCCGCGGCGATCAGGAAGGTCCAGCCGAGGATCCCGATCCCGCCGGTGGACAGCCGCAGCAGCGCCGGATCGATGATCGTGACGGGTTTGCCGTCGGAGATGATCAGCGCGAGCCCGGAGGCGGCGGACAGGGTTCCGAGGGTGACGATGAAGTCGGCGATCTTGCCCCTGGCGACGATCAGCCCGTTGATCACACCGACCACGGTCGATGCGACTACGGCGACCAGGCAGGAGAGGCCGAGACCCCAGCCCGCGGCGTACGCCTTGCCGAAGGCGACCGCGCCCAGCGTCATGGTGGAGGCGATCGACAGGTCGATGCCCGCGGTGGCGATGACGAAGGTCTGCCCTACCGCGAGAATGATCAGGATCGCCGCGGCCACCAGCATGGACTGGACGTTGCCGCTGCTCAGAAAGGTCGGATTCGCGGCCTGGAAGACCACGACGAGAACGACGAGCCCTACCAGGGCTGCCCAGTCGGCCCAGAAGCCGACATCGCGCAGGCGTGCCGACCAGGCCCCGCGGCCGGGCGCCGCCAGCGTTGCGTTTGCCATGTGAATCCTCCTGGCCCGGACAGGTCCCGGGCATTCCGGGGCCCGCCTGGCCGGTGTTCCATTACGTGGGGCCTGATCGCCGGCGGCCGCGTGCACCGGGGCGCCGACGGGGCGGCCGGCGACGTCGGCCATATCCAGGTGACCGTCGAGGGTGTCGCGGACCCGCCGCTGTGCCGCTGCGGCAACACCGGCTGCGTGGAGGCGTACACGGGCGGCTGGGCCCTGGTCAGGGACCTCAGGGCGGCCGGCCGACAGGTGGCCACCGTCAATGACGCCGTACAGCTCATACGGTCCGGTGACCTCACCGCCGTACGCCTGGCCCGGCGCGCGGCTCGGATCCTCGGCGGCGCCATCGCCGACACGGTGAACCTCTTCAACCCCGGGGTCATCGCCATCGGCGGCCAGCTGGCCCACACCGACGAACAGCTCCGGCATCCGTGAGGTCGTCTACCGCCGCTCGCTGCCCCTGGCCACCCGCAACCTGCAGATCGTCCGCAGCAGCCTGGACCCGCACGCGGGGATCCTCGGGCTCACCCATCTGCTGGTCGACGGGATCTACACCCCGGAACGGGTGCACGCCTTCATCGAGCGGGCCACCGTCTGAGCACCGCCCGGTCGGCCGCGGAGCCGTGGCGCCCGCGCCGTCAGATGCCCGCCGCCTCCGCCAGCCCCCGCTTCAGCGCCGCCAGCAGTTCCGCCGCCGTCGTACGGGCCATCGGCAGCGCCGGTGCGTCGGCGACCGGGATCACCGCCTCCAGGTAGCACTTGAGCTTGGGCTCCGTGCCGCTCGGGCGGACGATGACGCGCGCCCGGTACGCGCCGTCCAGGTGGTAGCGCAGCCCGTCCGTCGGCGGGAGCGTGTCCGTGCCGGCCGACAGGTCCTCGGTGCTGGTGACGCGCAGGCCCGCCAGCTCGGTCGGCGGGTGCTCGCGCAGCCGGCGCATGGCGTCGGCGATCAGCGACAGGTCCCGGACGCGGACGGAGAGCTGGTCCGTGGCGTGCAGGCCGTGGGCGACGGCCAGGTCGTCCAGCAGGTCCGTGAGGGTACGGCCCGACTCCTTCAGCTCCGAGGCCAGTTCGGCCACCAGCAGCGCCGCCGTGATGCCGTCCTTGTCCCGTACGCCGTCGGGGTCGACGCAGTAGCCGAGCGCCTCCTCGTACCCGTACCGCAGCCCCTCGGCGCGCGCGATCCACTTGAAGCCGGTCAGCGTCTCCTCGTACCCCAGCCCCGCCGCCGCGGCGATCCGGCCGAGGAGGGAGGACGAGACGATCGACGCGGCGAACGTGCCCGTCGCGCCCTTCGCGACGAGGTGCGCGGCGAGCAGCGCGCCGACCTCGTCGCCGCGCAGCATCCGCCACCCCGCCCCGGCCGTCGCGTCGGGGACGGCCACGGCGCAGCGGTCCGCGTCCGGGTCGTTGGCGATGATCAGGTCGGGCCGGACCCGGCGCGCGGTCGCGAAGGCCAGGTCCATCGCTCCCGGCTCCTCCGGGTTCGGGAACGCGACCGTCGGGAAGGCCGGATCGGGCTCGGCCTGCTCCGGTACGGGGACGGGCGCGGGGAAGCCGGCGCGGGCGAACGCCGCGAGGAGCGTCTCCGTACCGACGCCGTGCAGCGCCGTGTGGACGACGCGCGCGGTGCGCGGGGAACCGGGCGTGAGGGCCGCGTCCGTACGGGCCAGATACGCGGCCAGGATCTCGTCGCCGAGGACGTCCCACCCGGAGTCCGGGCGGGCCACCGTGTCCAGCGCGCCGACCGCGGCGATCCGGGCGGCGATCTCCGTGTCGGCGGGCGGCACGATCTGCGAGCCACCCGAGTCGCCGCCGAGGTAGACCTTGTAGCCGTTGTCCCTGGGCGGGTTGTGGCTCGCGGTGACCTCCACACCGGCGACGGCGCCGAGGTGCCGTACGGCGAAGGCCAGCACCGGCGTGGGCAGCGGCCGGGGCAGCAGGGCGGCGCGCAGCCCCGCGCCGGTCATCACGGCCACGGTGTCCCGGGCGAAGTCGGCGGACTTGTAGCGGGCGTCGTACCCGACGACGACCAGGCCGTCCCCGTCGCCCCGTGCCGTCAGATACGCGGCGAGGCCGGCCGCGGCGCGGATGACCACGGCGCGGTTCATCCGCATCGGCCCGGCGCCCAGTTCGCCGCGGAGCCCGGCCGTACCGAACTGGAGCGTCCCGGCGAACCGTTCCGCCAGGGCGTCGACATCCCCGGCGTCAGCGCCCTTGATGAGTTCGCCCAGTTCCGCCCGGGTCTCGCCGTCGGGGTCCTCACCCTGCCAGGTCTTGGCGCGGGCGAGGAGGTCCTGGTGCGCGGGGTCCTGCCGCGCGGGGTCCTGAGGCGCGTTCTGGTGCATGGGCCAGCTCCTGCGTGGTGGTGGCGAGTGGCGAGTGGCGACGGCGGTGGAGGCGGAGGTGGGGCGTGGGAGGCGGGAACGCCGGGGTGGGGAGGCGGAGCCGGGACTCCGGGCGGGCCGGGGCGGGCGGTCAGACGCGGTCCAGCACCTGCGCCAGCAGCGCGCCCATCTGGGTGGCCGAGTCGCGGCCCGCCTGGAGGACCTCCTCGTGGTTGAGGGGAGCGCCCGAGATGCCCGCCGCCAGGTTGGTGACCAGGGAGATGCCGAGGACCTCGGCGCCCGCCTCGCGGGCCGCGATGGCCTCCAGGACGGTGGACATGCCGACGAGGTCGCCGCCCATCGCGCGGACCATGTTGATCTCGGCGGGGGTCTCGTAGTGGGGGCCGGTGAACTGGACGTACACCCCCTCCTCCAGCTCCGGGTCGATCTCCTTGCACAGCGCGCGCAGCCGCGGCGAGTACAGGTCCGTCAGGTCCACGAAGTTCGCGCCGACGATCGGGGAGACGGCCGTCAGATTGATGTGGTCGCTGATCAGCACGGGCTGGCCGGGGCGCATGCCCTCGCGCAGACCGCCGCAGCCGTTGGTCAGGACGACCGTCTTGCAGCCCGCGGCGACGGCCGTACGGACACCGTGCGCGACGGACGCGACGCCGCGGCCCTCGTAGTAGTGCGTACGGCCGAGGAAGACCAGGGCGCGCTTCTCGGCGATCCGGTACGAGCGGATCCGGCCGCCGTGGCCCGCGACGGCCGGCGGCGGGAAGCCGGGCAGCTCGGTCACGGGGAACTCCGCCTCGGGCGCGCCGAGCGCTTCGACGGCCGGTGCCCAGCCGGAACCCATCACCAGCGCGACGTCATGGGTCTCGGCGCCGGTCAGCTCGCGCAGCCGGGCGGCGGCGGCGTCGGCGGTGGCAAGAGGGTCGGCGGGTCCTTCGGCGTTGGCCGGGATAACAGATGCGTTCACGCGGATGAGGGTAGCCGGTCATGCCCTACGCGCGTAGATGTATTGAGCACGGTCTCCATATCGTTGTGTTGTCGTTTCCGGCGAAAGGAGACGAAAGGGCCCGGCGAAGGGGGATTCGGGGCTCTTTCAGGGCAGGTGCGGGGGTGAGATCGGCCGGATCTGCCCCGTAGATCTGTCCCGGGGGGCAGCCCCGCCGCGCCCTCCGGGTCCCGGGTCCCCGCGGGTCTGCCCCGCGGAGCGGACCGTCAGCACGGGCGCTTGCGCAGCTCCATCACGTAGTCGTGCGGGGCCCCCGCCGACTCCGCCGCGTCGGCCAGCTCGCCCAGGTAGCGCGCCGAGGGCAGCCCGCCCTCGTACCCGTTCAGGACGTACAGCCAGGTCGGCTCCTCGCCGTCCAGGGTGTGCACCCGTACGCGCATCCGCCGGTAGATGTCGAGCCCCACACCCTCCCAGCGGTCCATCGAGTCCTCGTCCATCGGCGCCAGGTCGTACAGCGCGACGAAGACCTGGGAGCGGGGTGCCTCCACGATCGTGGCGAGCGCGCCCTCCCAGCCCATCTGCTCTCCGCCGAAGGTGAGCCGCCAGCCGTTGAGCCAGCCGGTGCCGCGCAACGGGGAGTGCGGGGCGCGGCGGGTCATCAGCCGCGCGTCGAGGTTGCCGGCGTACGCGGCGTAGAGCGACATGGGATTGAGGGTACGGGAGGTGGGGGCGTGGCGACCGGTGCACCGGTCCGAGCGGGGAGAGGAAGGGGAGAGGTAAGGGGAGAGGAAGGGGTAGGGGTAGGGGTAGAGAGAGGGGAGGAGCGTGTGGGGGAGCGGGCCGTTCCGCGGGGGCGGTGCCCGGATGGAGGGACCCGGGGCGAAGCTACTTGAAGCGTGCGGGACAATGGAGTACGTACTGCATCCCCCGGGGCACCCCCGGAACCCCGGCCGGGGTGGCAGACGGGCCGGGTTGACAACGCGAGGCGGACTTTTTCGTGACCCGGATCGTGATCATCGGTGGCGGACCCGGCGGATACGAGGCGGCGCTGGTCGGCGCCCAGCTCGGCGCCGAGGTGACCGTCGTCGACTGCGACGGACTCGGCGGCGCGTCGGTGCTCACCGACTGCGTGCCGTCCAAGACCCTCATCGCGACCGCCGAGGTGATGACCACCTTCGACTCCTCCTACGAGGAGCTGGGCATCATCGTCGCCGACACGGAGTCCGACAGCGGCTCCGCCGCGGGCCCGTCCGAGCGGGCGGCCCGCGTCGTCGGCGTCGACCTCGGCAAGGTCAACCGACGGGTGAAGCGGCTCGCGCTCGCCCAGTCCCACGACATCACCGCCTCCGTCACCCGGGCCGGCGCCCGTGTCATGCGCGGCAGGGGCCGGCTGGCCGGCCGGCAGGCCGTGGACGGCTCGCGCCAGGTCGTCGTGACCGCGGCGGACGGCACGGAGGAGTCCCTCACCGCCGACGCCGTGCTGATCGCCACCGGCGCCCACCCGCGCGAGATCCCGGACGCGCAGCCGGACGGCGAGCGGATCCTCAACTGGACGCAGGTGTACGACCTCGACGAGCTGCCCGAGGAACTGATCGTGGTCGGCTCCGGCGTCACCGGCGCCGAGTTCGCCGGTGCCTACCAGGCGCTGGGCTCCCGGGTCACGCTCGTCTCGTCCCGTGACCGGGTGCTGCCCGGCGAGGACCCGGACGCCGCCGCCGTACTGGAGGACGTCTTCCGGCGCCGCGGCATGAACGTCATGTCGCGCTCCCGCGCCGAGGCCGCCAAGCGGGTCGGCGACCGCGTCGAGGTGACCCTCTCCGACGGCCGGGTCATCACCGGTTCGCACTGTCTGATGGCGGTCGGCGCCATCCCGAACACCGCGGGCATGGGTCTGGAGGAGGCCGGCGTCCTGGTCAAGGACTCGGGCCACATCAAGACCGACCGGGTCTCCCGCACCTCCGCGCCCGGCGTCTACGCGGCCGGTGACGTCACCGGGATCTTCGCGCTCGCGTCGGTCGCGGCCATGCAGGGCCGGATCGCGATGTACCACTTCCTGGGCGACGCGGTCGCGCCGCTCAACCTCAAGACCGTCTCCTCGAACGTCTTCACCGACCCGGAGATCGCCACCGTCGGCTACAGCCAGGCGGACATAGACGGCGGCAGGATCGACGCGCGCGTCGTCAAGCTGCCGCTGCTGCGCAACCCCCGCGCGAAGATGCAGGGCATCCGGGACGGCTTCGTCAAGATATTCGCCCGTCCCGGCACGGGGATCGTGGTGGGCGGCGTGGTCGTCGCGCCGCGCGCGAGTGAGCTGATCCACCCCATCGCGCTCGCCGTCGACAACAACCTGACCGTCGAGCAGATCGCGAACGCGTTCACGGTCTACCCGTCGCTGTCGGGATCGATCGCCGAGGTGGCGCGGCAGCTGCACACCCGGAAGTCGGCCGAGGAGAGCTGAGCCGGTCCGGCTGATCCGATCCCCCACGGCCCGGGCGGGCCCGTGGGGGCCCCGCGCTGCCCGTAAGCCCTTTCTACGGGCTTCGAAGCGTGCCCGAGCGGGCATGAAGCCTCTATACCATCAGGCGCGTTCGTTCGTGCACAACTTCTGTTATTCGGCGCAAACTGCTGAAAGCAGACGGTCATTGGGGTTACTGTCAGTTTCGTGTTCGCTGCAGAACGTCGCCAATTGATCCTCGAAATGGTGCGCGCCAACGGGGCCGTGTCGCTCCGTGAGCTCGCCCGCGTCGTCCAGACCTCCGAAGTGACCGTACGGCGGGACGTGCGGGCGCTGGAGGCCGAAGGACTCCTCGACCGCCGGCATGGCGGTGCGGTACTGCCGGGTGGATTCACGCGAGAATCCGGCTTTCCGCAAAAGTCCCATCTCGCAACGGCGGAGAAGACCGCCATCGCCGACCTCGCCGCGAGCTTCGTCGAAGAAGGCGAGGCCATCGTCGTCGGTGCCGGTACGACCACGCAGGAGCTGGCCCGCCGGCTCGCGCGGATCCCCGGTCTGACCGTCGTCACCAACTCACTGCTGGTCGCGCAGGCCCTCGCGCACGCCAACCGCGTCGAAGTCGTCATGACCGGCGGCACGCTGCGCGGTTCGAACTACGCGCTGGTCGGCAGCGGGGCCGAGCAGTCCCTCCAGGGGCTGCGGGTCACCCGCGCGTTCCTCTCCGGGAGCGGGCTGACCGCCGAGCGCGGGCTCTCCACGTCCAACATGCTCTCGTCGAGCGTCGACCGCGCGCTGGTGCAGGCCGCGGCGGAGGTCGTGGTGCTCGCCGACCACACGAAGCTGGGCACCGACACGATGTTCCAGACGGTGCCCACCGACCTCATCAGCCGGCTGGTGACCGACGAGCCGCCCGCGGGCGCCGACCGTGCGGGGGCGGAGCTCCAGGCACTGGCCGACCAGGGCGTACGGGTCTCGGTGGCCGGTACGGCGACGGCGACCGGCGCGGGAGCCGGTGGCGCGGACGGGGCCGGTGGCGGTGGCGTGGGCGGCGAGGTGCTGCCGCCGGGCGGCCGGACCCGCCGTGATGTCCCCCTGCCGGGGCAGCGCCGTACGCATGTCGCGGGGCCGGGGCCAGGGGCGGGCCCCGGCGGTCCCGGCGGACCCGGCGGTCCCGGGGGGCAACTCCGGGGCACGGGGAGTCCGTTGGGCGCGCAGGAGACGGGGGAGAGGGCGCGGGTGGCGGATCTGCGGCGCCGGTAGCGCCGCCGGCGCCCACGCCTGACCTCCGGCAACGCGTATGTGCGGGGGCGTACGGGGGGTATGGGGGGTACGGGGCGTGCTGGCGCGCCCCCTACGGCCCCTCCACGGCCATGTGTTGTCCCCCCACGGCCTCTCCACGGCCCCAACGGGCCGGTTCCGGCTACGACGTGCAGCCGCCCTGCGGAGCCGAAGCCGAAGTCGGAGCCCTCAGGCCCGTCAACGTCAGCATCAGCAGCCGGTCCGCCAGTCTCGGGTCGTCCGGGGACTGCTCCGCCGCCAGCGCGATCGCGTTCGTGAGCTGCAGCAGGTCCCGGATGGAGACGTCCGACCGTACGTCCCCCGCCTCCTGAGCCCGTGCCAGCAGGCGCGCACCCGCCTCGCGCATCGGGCCGCTGCACTCCGACAGCGCCGAACTCTCGTCGTTGGACGCCGACATGAGCGCCCGCGAGAGCCCCTGATACTCACCCGCATGAGTGATGACGGCGCGCAGCCATTCCGTCAGCGCGCGGCACGGACTCGCCGACTCCGCGAGGTCGCGGGAGCGCTGGAGCAGGTCGGCAAGCGCTTCCTGGAAGACCGCGTTCAGCAGTGCGTGCCGATTGGGGAAGTGCCGGTACAGCGTGCCGATCCCCACGCCCGCGCGCCGCGCGATGTCCTCCAGGGAGGTGTCCGTACCATGCTCCGCGAAGCTGGTGCGGGCCTCGCCGAGCAGCCGCTCGTAGTTGCGGCGCGCGTCGGCGCGCATGGGCCGTGGCGGCGCCTGGGCCGTACTCCTCGCCATCGCGCGGACCTCCTGTCTCCCACCGTCTCCCCGGTGAGTCTACGGCGGAGGCCCCGCCCGGATCCCGGATCCGGTGGTGGACCGGGATCGCGGATCGGGCAGGGCCTCCGAGGGCGCCGAGGGTGTCGAGCGGGGGCGCGGGGGCGGGTGCGCCGCGCGGGGGTGGCGTCAGTCCTTGATCTCGCAGATGACCGCGCCGGAGGTGAGCGAGGCGCCGACCTGGGCCGCGAGGCCCTTGACGGTGCCCGAGCGGTGGGCGTTCAGGGGCTGTTCCATCTTCATGGCCTCCAGGACGACGACCAGATCGCCCTCCTTGACCTCCTGGCCCTCCTCGACGGCCACCTTGACGATGGTGCCCTGCATGGGGGAGGCGAGCGTGTCGCCGGACGCCGCCGACGCGGACTTCTTCGCCGCGCGCCGCTTGGGCTTGGCGCCCGCGGCCAGCCCCGTACGGGCCAGGGACATGCCCAGGCTGACCGGCAGCGAGACTTCGAGGCGCTTGCCGCCGACCTCGACCACCACGGTCTCGCGGCCCGGCTCGTCGTCGGTCTCCGGGCCGGCCGGGGAGGCGAAGGGCGGGATGTCGTTGACGAACTCGGTCTCGATCCAGCGGGTGTGGACCCTGAACGGGTCCGCGGTGAACGCCGGGTCGGTGACGACCTTGCGGTGGAAGGTCAGCGCCGTGGCCATGCCCTCGACGGTGAACTCGTCCAGGGCGCGCGCC
Organism: Streptomyces sp. NPDC088124; assembly: GCF_040685895.1. Classification (NCBI taxonomy): domain Bacteria; kingdom Bacillati; phylum Actinomycetota; class Actinomycetes; order Kitasatosporales; family Streptomycetaceae; genus Streptomyces; species Streptomyces sp. NPDC088124. The sequence goes on from NZ_JBFBJB010000005.1 coordinate 23,273, forward strand.
GCGCGCTGGAGCGCCTGCTCACGGGTGGCGCCGGTGACGATCAGCTTGGCGAGCAGGGAGTCCCAGGCCGGGCCGATCACGGAGCCGGACTCGACGCCCGCGTCCAGCCGGACGCCGGGGCCCGACGGCGCCGCGAAGGTGGTGACCGTACCGGGGGCGGGCAGGAAGCCGCGGCCCGGGTCCTCGCCGTTGATCCGGAACTCGAAGGAGTGACCGCGCACCGGCGGGTCGTCGTAGCCCAGCTCCTCGCCGTCCGCGATGCGGAACATCTCGCGTACGAGGTCGAGTCCGGTGACCTCCTCGGTCACCGGGTGCTCCACCTGGAGCCGGGTGTTGACCTCCAGGAAGGAGATCGTGCCGTCGGTGCCGACCAGGAACTCGACGGTCCCGGCGCCGACGTATCCGGCCTCCTTGAGGATCGCCTTGGACGCCGCGTACAGCTCGGCGTTCTGCTCGGGGGTCAGGAACGGCGCGGGCGCCTCCTCCACCAGCTTCTGGTGGCGGCGCTGGAGCGAGCAGTCACGGGTCGACACGACGACCACGTTGCCGTGCGAGTCGGCCAGGCACTGCGTCTCGACGTGCCGCGGCTTGTCGAGGTAGCGCTCGACGAAGCACTCGCCGCGGCCGAAGGCGGCGACGGCCTCGCGGACCGCGGAGTCGTACAGCTCCGGGACCTCTTCGAGCGTACGGGCGACCTTGAGGCCACGCCCGCCGCCGCCGAAGGCCGCCTTGATGGCGATGGGGAGCCCGTGCTGCTCGGCGAAGGCGACGACCTCGGCGGAGCCGGCGACCGGGTCCGGGGTGCCGGCCACCAAGGGGGCGCCCGCGCGCTGCGCGATGTGCCGGGCGGCGACCTTGTCGCCCAGGTCGCGGATGGCCTGCGGGGGCGGGCCGATCCAGGTCAGCCCCGCGTCCAGGACCGCCTGGGCGAACTCGGCGTTCTCGGACAGGAAGCCGTAGCCGGGGTGGATCGCGTCCGCGCCCGAGTCCTTCGCCGCCTGGAGCACCTTGGCCATGTCGAGATAGCTGGCCGCCGGGGTGTCACCGCCCAGGGCGAACGCCTCGTCCGCGGCACGGACGTGCAGCGCGTCCCGGTCCGGGTCGGCGTAGACGGCTACGCTCGCGATTCCGGCATCCCGGCAGGCACGGGCAACGCGGACAGCGATTTCGCCACGGTTGGCGATGAGCACCTTGCGCACGATGGCTCCCTCCTTGAAACAAGCTGAGTTTAGGGACTGCCGACACGCGCCGCCGAACTGTCCGCGCTGGTGGCCCGCACCGCACGGAGCGTGTTCCGATCCTCGCCCACGGGGCGAAATCCCTTGTGGCACCACGGTACGCCGCGATCCTCCGTCGCACAGTAGCGCTCGGATGTGGTCCAGCTCTCTGTCGGACTGACCCTCGGCCGATCGCGATTCTTTGTGGAGTCCCTACGAATGGCGGAATGATTCTTTGCTTCCGCTCGGGCCCTTGTCCCCGGGTTTACCGGTCAGTACCGTGCGCGATGGCGAACGTACTGCTGGTAACAGGCGAAAACAGGGGAAGAGGGTGGGGCCGTGGCCCGGGGACCGATGGCCTGGCTGGCCGCGATCGTGCTCGTGGCGGAGGCGGTCGGTGTCGTCTTCGTCAACGGTGTGCTGGCCATGGTGGTCGACAACCAGCAGATGTCCCTGGCCGGCGTCGACTCCGCCGCGATGTTCGCCGGGACCTGGGTGACCGGCGGTGTCTTCGGCCTCTATCTGGTGGTGTGTGCGGGGATCCTGGCGCGTACGGCGGTACGGGACCGCGCCCCCGGCCGCTTCGGGCGGATCGTGCTGATCACGTGCGCGGTGGTGCACGGCGTGCTGGGCGCGCTGACGGTCGGTCTGGTGGGGTGGACGGCCTTCGCGGTCATGATGGCGATCATGGGGCTGGTGGTGCTGGCGCTGGTGGCGTACGAGAGCGAGCCCCGGAGGAGGGCGGCGCTCAGGCCCACAGGTCGGTGATCGTCACGCCCTGCTCCAGCAGCAGCGTCCGCAGCAGCGGCAGCGACAGGCCGACGACATTGCCGTGGCTGCCCTCGATCGAGTCGACGAAGGGGGCCGAGCGGCCGTCGAGCGTGAACGCCCCGGCGACGTGCAGGGGTTCACCGGAGGCGACGTACGCGGCGATCTCGGCGTCGCTCGGGGTGCCGAAGTGGACCGTCGTCGACGCGGTCTCGCCGGCCCGGCGGCCGGTCGCGGTGTCGATCACGCAGTGGCCGGTCCTGAGGATCCCCGTACGGCCGCGCATCGACTTCCAGCGGGAGGTGGCCTCCTCCGCGTCGGCGGGCTTGCCGAGCGCCTCGCCGTCGAGTTCGAGTACGGAGTCGCAGCCGACGACCAGTGCCCCGGCGACCTCGGGGAGCGCGGCCACGGTGGTCGCCTTGGCCTCGGCGAGGACGAGCGCCAGCTCGGCGGGGGTCGGGGCGGAGAGCGCGTCCTCGTCGACGCCGCTGACGATCACCTCGGGCGCGAGTCCGGCCTGCCGGAGCAGGCCGAGCCGGGCGGGGGAGGCGGAGGCGAGGACGAGCCGGCGTCGCTGAACGGTCATGCCGGTCATGGTACGGAGCGCACCGGGGCGGGCGTCGGCCGGTCCGCCCCGGTCCCGGATACGGGCCGGTCGCGGTGCCGGTCGGCGGAGGCCGGTCGCGGTGCCGGCCGGTCAGTGCGGGCCGGTCGCGGTGCCGGTGCCGCAGCCGGTCAGTGCAGGCCGAGTACGAGCATCGCCAGCACCATCGCCAGGGCGAGCAGGACCCCCGCCCGGCGCATCATGGACTGCGTCTCGCGCAGTTCCTCGGGCGGCCTGTTCTCGGGATCGGACCACAACATGAACTCGATACTCCGTCCGCCGGGCGCCCGGCGCCTGAGTACGTGTACTCAGGCGCCCCCTCACTTCACCCCGGCTCCACCCGGGCCCGCCCCGCTCACCCGGCTCAGCCCGGCCAGTACGTCCTGGCCCACGCCCGCGGGCCGGGCCGCAGCACCCGGCCGCGGGCGATACGGGTCGGGGCGGACCACTCGGCGGGCGGCTCGGCCGCGCCCGGCGCCGCGGTCGGAGGGGCCGCCAGCGCCGCGGCGCGGGCCTGGACCACCGCGAGCGCGGCGGCCAGCTCCTCGCGGGTCGGGTTGCCCCGTACGACTTTGATCATCGTCACTCTCCCTTCCGGTCGAAGACACGCACTAGAGCGGGATGTTGCCGTGCTTCTTCGGCGGCAGGCTCGCGCGCTTCGTACGGAGCTGGCGCAGCCCCTTCACGACGTGCGCCCGGGTGTCCGACGGCATGATCACCGCGTCGACGTAGCCGCGTTCGGCCGCGACGTACGGGTTGAGCAGGGCGTCCTCGTACTCCTGGATGAGTTCGGCGCGCCGCGTCTCCTGCTCCGTGTCGTCGCCCGCGGCGGCGATCGTGCGGCGGTGCAGGATGTTCACCGCGCCCTGCGCGCCCATCACGGCGATCTGCGCCGTCGGCCAGGCGAGGTTGAGGTCGGCGCCCAGGTGCTTGGAGCCCATCACGTCGTACGCGCCGCCGAACGCCTTGCGGGTGATCACGGTGATCAGCGGGACCGTGGCCTCGGCGTACGCGTAGATCAGTTTGGCGCCGCGCCGGATGATGCCGCCGTACTCCTGGTCGACGCCCGGCAGGAAGCCGGGGACGTCCACGAACGTCAGCACCGGCACGTTGAACGCGTCGCACGTCCGGACGAACCGCGCCGCCTTCTCCGAGGCGTTGATGTCCAGGCACCCCGCGAACTGCAGGGGCTGATTGGCGACGATCCCGACCGGGAAGCCCTCGACCCGGCCGAAGCCCGTGATGATGTTGGGCGCGAAGAGCGCCTGCGTCTCCAGGAACTCGCCGTCGTCCAGCACCCGTTCGATCGCGGTGTGCATGTCGTACGGCTGGTTCGCGGAGTCCGGGATCAGCGTGTCCAGGTCGCGGTCCTCGTCCGTCGTCGTCAGCTCGGCCTCCTCGGGGAAGGCGGGCGGCTCGGAGAGGTTGTTCGACGGGAGATACGAGAGCAGGGACTTGACGTAATCGATGGCGTCCTTCTCGTCACCCGCCATGTGGTGCGCGACGCCGGAGGTCGTGTTGTGCGTACGGGCGCCGCCCAGTTCCTCGAAGCCGACGTCCTCGCCCGTCACCGTCCTGATGACGTCGGGCCCCGTGATGAACATGTGCGACGTCCGGTCCACCATCACCGTGAAGTCGGTGATCGCGGGGGAGTAGACCGCGCCGCCCGCGCACGGGCCGACGATCAGACTGATCTGCGGCACGACACCCGAGGCGTGCACGTTGCGCCGGAAGATCTCGGCGAACAGGCCGAGCGCCACCACGCCTTCCTGGATGCGGGCGCCGCCGCCGTCGTTGATGCCGATGACCGGGCAGCCGGTCTTCATCGCGAAGTCCATGACCTTCACGATCTTCTCGCCGTACACCTCGCCGAGCGAGCCGCCGAAGATGGTGAAGTCCTGCGAGTAGACGCAGACGGGACGGCCGTCGACCGTGCCGTAGCCGGTGACGACACCGTCCCCGTACGGGCGGTTCGCCTCGATGCCGAAGCTGGTCGAGCGGTGCCTGGCGAACTCGTCCAGTTCGACGAAGGACCCCTCGTCCAGGAGGAGGCCGACCCGCTCGCGCGCGGTCAGTTTCCCCTTGGCGTGCTGCTTCTCCACGGCGCGTGCGGAGCCGGCGTGCGTGGCTTCGTCGATACGGCGGCGCAGATCCGCGAGCTTGCCCGCCGTGGTGTGCGCGCTGCTTCCCGCGCTCGTTCCTGCGGTGTTTCCTGCGTTGCTTCCTGCGGTGGTTCCCTGGGCGATTTCCGTTTCGGACATCGGGATGCGGCTCCCTGCGGGTCACGGGTGTGAATCGGGGTGCGGGGCGGGTGGAGGGGTGGACGATGCGGCGGATACGGAGGATGCGGGACGTGTGGGGTGTACAGGTGGGACGGAGCGGGCGCTACTGATCCGTAGCGTATCGGCGCGGATACCGTTCGGCAGTGCGGCGTTTGCCACACCTAGGGTGGCTTGCATGACGGAGCCCCATAACCCTCCCGGCGGTCACCCCGCCGGCCGCTGGACCGACCTCGAACGCCCCCCGCTCGGCCCGCGCGCGCTGCGCCGGGGGCTGATCCTGCCGGGCGGGCTGTGGACCTCGCTCGACGTGGTCGAGACGACCGGGTCCACCAACACCGATCTGGCCGCGCGGGCCGCGGCCGGCGCGGCGGAGGGCGCGGTGCTCGTCGCCGAGGAGCAGACCGCCGGGCGCGGCCGGCTCGACCGGCGCTGGTCGGCGCCCGCGCGCTCGGGGATCTTCTTCTCCGTCCTCCTCAGGCCGGGACCCGGGGTCCCGGCCGAGCGGCTCGGCTGGCTGCCGCTGCTGACCGGGGTGGCGGTCGCGACGGGGCTGGCGAGGGCGGCGGGCGTGGACATCTCCCTCAAATGGCCGAACGACCTGCTGGTGACGGTGGACGGCGAGGAGCGCAAGGCGGGCGGCATCCTCGCGGAGCGCGCCGGCGCCGACGCGGTCGTGGTGGGCGTCGGCCTCAACGTCTCGCTGCGCGCCGGCGAACTCCCCGTACCGACGGCGGGATCGCTGGCCCTGGCGAACGCGGTCTCCCTGGACCGGGAGACGCTTCTGCGCGCCGTACTGCGCTCCCTGGAGCAGTGGTACGGGCAGTGGCGGGAGGCCGGCGGCGACCCGGCCGCCTCCCGGCTCCAGGAGACGTACGCGGCGGGCTGCGCCACGCTGGGACGGCGGGTCAGGGCGGAGCTGCCCGGCGGCCGCGAGCTGGTGGGCGAGGCGGTGGCGGTGGACGGTGACGGCCGGCTCGTGGTCGGGACGGACGACGGCGGACGGCATCCGGTCGGCGCGGGCGACATCGTGCACGTACGCGGGGCGTAGCGCGCGCACGTCATCGTTCCCGTACGCGGGGCGTAGGGCGTGCACGTACGCGGGGCATAGTCCAGGGGCACCGCGGGTGATTCCCCGGCCGGGTCGTGGCACGGGGGCGGTCGGTGGCGGTACGGCGTGCTCCGCACGCGCCCGCCCGTACCTCAGGACGGACCGTCTCATACCACCCGGGGACGTGAGACAGCGCACATCTGCCGTATCGTTGAGGCGGTCCACGACAGATCGGCAGGGCAGTGCGCAGGGAACGGGCAGGAGGCGGCTGGTGACCGTCGATGATTCGGCTTCCGGCGCGGAGACTCCGCCGCCGGGCCCCTCGGGCCACCCGACCCCGCACCATGTCGTCGATCACACGGCGGAGCCGACCGACGACCCCCTCGCGATCCGTCTCGAACAGCTCATCCTCGGTGCGGAGCGCCGCTACACGCCCTTCCAGGCGGCCCGCACGGCCGGCGTCTCGATGGATCTCGCCTCCCGCTTCTGGCGCGCCATGGGCTTCGCCGACATCGGCCAGGCCAAGGCACTCACCGAGGCGGACGTGCTGGCGCTGCGACGGCTCTCCGGTCTCGTCGAGGCGGGGCTGCTGAGCGAGCCGATGGCCATCCAGGTCGCCCGGTCGACGGGGCAGACCACCGCCCGGTTGGCGGAGTGGCAGATCGATTCCTTCCTGGAGGGGCTGACGGAGCCGCCGGAGCCGGGGATGACCCGCACCGAGGTCACGTACCCCCTGATCGAGCTGCTCCTGCCGGAGCTGGAGGAGTTCCTCGTCTACGTGTGGCGGCGGCAGCTCGCCGCGGCGACCGGGCGCGTGGTGCAGGCCGCGGACGACGACGAGATGGTCGACCGGCGGCTCGCCGTGGGCTTCGCGGACCTCGTCGGATTCACCCGGCTGACCCGGCGGCTGGAGGAGGAGGAGCTGGGCGAGCTGGTCGAGGCGTTCGAGACGACCTCCGCCGACCTCGTCGCCGCGCACGGCGGCCGGCTGATCAAGACCCTCGGCGACGAGGTGCTGTACGCGGCGGACGACGCCGGTACGGCCGCGGAGATCGCGCTGCGGCTCATAGAGACCATGACGCACGACGAGACGATGCCGGCGCTGCGGGTCGGCATCGCGTTCGGCACGGTCACCACGCGGATGGGCGATGTCTTCGGCACGACGGTGAACCTCGCGAGCCGGCTGACCTCCATAGCGCCCAAGGACACCGTCCTGGTGGACGGCGCGTTCGCGGAGGAGCTGATCCGTACGGGAGACGCCCCGGCCTCGGAGACGCAGGCGGCGGAGGCCGCGGCGCGGGCCGAGAAGGAGGGCGAGGTGCCGCCCGCCTACCGCTTCGGGCTCCAGCCGATGTGGCAGCGGCCGGTGCGCGGTCTGGGTGTGGTGGAGCCCTGGCACCTGGGACGGCGCGCCACCTAGGATCACCCCTGGTGAACCGTCGTTAACGGAATTCCCGTCAGTGGGGACTCCGTCGACCGCCGACCGACTGGGAGGAAGCCGTCGTGGCCGGGAGCGAGCAGAGGTTCGGGGAGTCCGTCGCCGTACGGCGGCACGGCGCGGGCGGCCATGTCGCCGAGCTGGTGCTCGACCGGCCGAAGGCCATGAACGCCGTCTCCGTCGAGCTGGCCCGCTCGCTGGCCGCCGCCTGTGCGGAGCTGGAGGCCGACCGGAGCGTACGGGTCACGGTGCTGACCTCCACGCACCCGCGCGCCTTCTGTGTCGGCGCGGACCTGAAGGAGCGGAACGCGCTGAGCGACGCCGAGCTGCTGGCGACGCGGCCCCTCGCGCGCGCCGCGTACACCGGCGTGCTGGAGCTGCCGATGCCGGTCGTGGCCGCGGTGCACGGCTACGCGCTGGGCGGCGGGTTCGAGCTGGCCCTCGCCTGTGACCTCATCGTCGCCGACCCGTCCGCGGTGGTCGGGCTGCCGGAGGTGTCGGTCGGGGTGATCCCCGGGGGCGGCGGTACGCAGCTGCTGCCCCGCCGGGTCGGGGCCGCGCGCGCCGCGGAGCTGATCTTCACGGCGCGGCGGGTGCCGGCGGCGGAGGCGGCGGGCATCGGGCTGGTGGACCTGCTGGTGGACGACGGGGCCGACCGGGACGAGGCGCTGGCGCTGGCGGACCGTATCGCCGCCAACTCGCCCGTCGGGGTGCGGGCCGCGAAGCGCGCGCTGCGGCTCGGGCACGGGCTCGACCTGCGGGCCGGCCTGGAGGTCGAGGACGCCGCCTGGCGGGAGGTCGCCTTCTCCGGGGACCGGGCGGAGGGCGTGGCGGCGTTCAACGAGAAGCGGGCGCCGCAGTGGCCCGGCGCCTGACGACGGCCGGACGGGACGGCCGGCCGGGCGCGGGGTGATACCCCGTCGCCGCAGGCGATGAAATCGCCCCAAAGCGCCCTAAGGTGGGGTGATGGGAGTGGATGGGCGTCTGCGCGCCATGGTGGCACTGTCCCAGGCGATGGCCGCGGCCCCGACGGCGCGGGAGTCCTGGCGGGCGGCGGCGCGGGGCGCCCGGACGGCGCTGGCGGGGAGCTTCGCGGCGCTGTCGGTGTGGGAGCGGGACCTGGGGCGGCTCAAGGTCCTGGTGAACGTGGGGGACCGGGTCGCGGGGGAGGAGGAGTTCCCCGAGGACGAGTCGTATCCCGTGCACCAGTTCCCCGAGATCGCGGAGTTCCTGCACGAGCGCTGGGCGGGCGGCGGCGGGCCCAACGCCTGGGTCGAGACCGCGGCGGGCTCCGCGGAGGTCCCGATCGGCGGCGGGACCCGGACCTCCGGGCCGCCCGGCTACTGCCACCAGCGCGTGGCGGCGCTGCGCCGGCGTGGCCGGGGGTGCTGTGTGGTGGCGCCGATCGTGCTGCACGGCCGGGCGTGGGGCGAGCTGTACGTGGCGCGGCCGCTGGGCGCGCCGGTGTTCGACGCCGACGACGCGGACTTCGCGACCGTCATCGCGTCCGTGGTGGCGGCGGGGCTCGCCCAGACGCAGCGGCTCGAAGAGGTACGGCGCCTCGCCTTCACCGACCCGCTGACGGGGCTGGCGAACCGGCGCGCGGTGGACGCGCGGCTCGACCAGGCGATCGCGGCGTACCGGGCGGACGGGGCCGTCGTCAGCCTCGTCGTCTGCGACCTCAACGGGCTGAAGCAGGTCAACGACACGCTCGGGCACGCGGTCGGCGACCGTCTGCTGGAACGGTTCGCCTCGCTCCTCTCCGTCTGCGGCGCGCGGCTGCCCGGCGCGCTGTCGGCGCGGCTCGGCGGGGACGAGTTCTGCCTGCTGGCGGTGGGCCCGACCGCCGACGAGGTGATCGCGGTCGCCGCCGAGCTGTGTGCGCGGGCGGCCGAGCTGGAGCTGGGCGAGGGGGTGGCGTGCGGGCTCGCCTCGACGGGCGACCCGATCGGCGAGGTGAGTTCGGCGCGCCGGCTCTTCCGGCTGGCGGACGCGGCGCAGTACCGGGCGAAGGCGGTACGGGCGGCGGGCCCGGTGGTGGCGGGGCGCGACGGCGCGGTGGTCCGCCTCGCGGACGCCCCGGCCCTCCCGGCCCGCGACCGCCGCCGCTTCCGCGACGCGCCGCCGCCGTAGGGGCGCGCAGGTAGCACGGGTGGTGGGAGTGGGTGGAGCGGGTGGATGAATTGGGGCTGCTTCGGCCCTCATAGCCTTCCCAGCGACTTGTTTACCGCATCGGTGAGGGCCGTCGCTCGCATATCGTCCGAGCCGCTGACGATGTGGTTCATGACGTAGCCGAAGGCAATGCCTCGTTCCAGGTCGGCGAAGCCGAGTGAGCCCCCACGGCCTGTGTGACCGAAGGCGCTCGGGCCGGTCATGGGGATGGTCGCGGTGGGCAGCATGAATCCGGTACTGAACCGGCTGGGCACCAGCATCACCTGGTCGTGGCCGCTGGCCTGTTCTTTGGTCGCTGAGGCCAGCGTCTTCGGGGTGAATAGGCGAACCCCGTCCACCTCGCCGATCAGCGCCGCGTACATGCGCGCCAACCCGCGTGCGGTGCCGATGCCGTTGGACGAGGGGAGTTCCGCGGCCTGGACTTTCGGGGAATCGAAGTCGACGTTCGCCGGGTCGGTGATGGCGTACGCCGTGTTGCTGAGAGAGTTCGGGTCGCGCCAGGCGGCGACGAGGTCACGCAGCTCCTCGGGGATCGACTCCTCGGGCAGGGTGGTGAGGTCGACGTCCGGCTTCCGGTACACCATGCGGCTGAGCCGGTTCCGTTCTCCGGCCGGCAGGCCGATGAAGAAGTCCAGCCCAAGCGGAGCGGCGATCTCCTCGGCGAAGAAGCGACCTGGCGAACGCCCGGACGCGCGGCGGATCACCTCGCCGACCAGCCAGCCCCAGGTCCGGCCGTGATACCCGTGCGCCGTTCCCGGAGTCCACTGCGGGCGCTGGGCGGCCAGGGCCGCCACCATGGGGTGCCAGGCCAGTGCCTCATCCAGCGGCACCGGCCGGTCAAGGGCGACCAGGCCGGCCTGGTGGGACAGCAGCCAGCGCACCGGGATCTCCGCCTTGCCGTTCGCGGCGAACTCCGGCCAGTAGGCGGACACTGGGGCGTCCAGGTCCAGCTCCCCGCGCTGGGCCAGCAGATGCGCCGCCGTGGCGGTAGCGCCCTTGGTCGCCGAGTAGACGAGCTGGAGCGTGTCCCGTTCCCACGGCCGGCCGGTGTCCGGGTCGGCGATTCCGGCCCACATGTCCACCACCGGCCGGCCGTCCTGGTAGACGCAGACCGCCGCGCCGATGTCCTCGCGCTGGGCGAAGTTCGCCGTGAACGCCTCTCTTACTGGTTCGAAACCTGCCGCGACCTCACCGTTGATCACCGTCATGCCGCCCATCCTGGCACCCCTGGACCGTCGTTCCGAGGGGCGAGCCTGCACCGAGGCCGCGACGATCAGGCCGCTACGGGCACCGCCTGGAGACGCTCGCGGAACTCCCGGACGGTCGGAACGGCCCTATGGGGTTCGAGCTGCGCGGAGAACTCCTTTAACCGGTCGAGTGCCCGCACGGAGCTGACCTTGTCTTCCAGAAGCGCGGCCCCGTAGTTCGCGGCGTCCAGTGCTCCCTCCAGGTCGCCACCGGCCAGCCGGGCCTCCGCCAGCCGACTGGAGCGAACCGCCTTGTCCCGGGGTGCCGCCTGCTCGACGGAGGTCTCCAGGGAACGCGTTGCCCGCTCCACCTGCCCCGCGCGGAGCAGCACCTTGCCCTCCGTCGACTTCACCTGTGCCTCGCCGAACCAGTCGAGCCAGTCCGGGGCGTCCCCCACCGTCTGGCGTTCCCAGAGGGAGGCGGCACGGTTGAGAGCTGTGCCGGCCCTCTGGTGATCACCGTCGCGTGACAGCGCCTCGGCCTTGTGCAGGTAGAGAAAGCACTGAGCGGATGGCGGCAGCGTACGGGGAGCGTTGTCGATGCCGGTGGAGATCAGGTCGACCCGCTCGGCAGTGCGTCCGGCTTCGGAGACGTGGACACCCATTTCGGCGAGGATGAAGGCCCCGAAGGCGTCGTCGCCGCCTGTACGGGCACTGCGCAGCGCCCCGACGTAGTACCGCTGGCCTGCGGACCGCAGCCCCGCGTCGTACGCCATCCAGCCAGTGAGATGCGATGTCCGGGCCGCCAGCGCGTACAGGCGGACACGGATGCTGTCCGTGTACCGGCCACCGCTGAGCAGGCCCGTGACCAGGGAGAGGTCACCTCGTGCCTGTTCCAGCAGCCGGGCGCCTCCCAGCTGATCGTCAAGAGTACGGAGGGTGCTGACGCGCTGCTCGATCGTCGAGACCATGACGTCGGTGACGCGGTCGCCGTTGATCGCCGAGGCGAACGCGGAGGACGCCTCGACCCAGCTCGCCGCGAGCCCCGTCAGGGTGGCGCCTGTGATGGTGAGAAAGCCTCGTCGGTCCAACCGTCCACTCCCCACAAGATCGGCCAGCGCCTCGACGGTGCCGGCCTCGGTCCAGGGTGCGGTGAGGCCCGTCACCTCCCAGACCGGAAGCCACCGGGGCCATCCCTCCGCCCGTGACCGTTCGTACGGCACGGACAGGAGGTCGCTGAGTACCCGCTGGGCGTCCGCGTCCGGCTCCTGCCCCTGCTCCCACTTCCAGACCGTCGTGCGGTTCGTCGCCAGGGGGATGCCGAGCAGCTTTCCGCGCACCTGCATGAGCCGGGCGAACTCGGCCTTTCCCCATCCGCGCGACTGGCGGACGAAGGTCAAGGGGTGGACAGCTAAGGACTCACCGTGCACGTCATCACTCCTGCCGAATCCCAACAGGGCGGACGTCGACTGCATTCCACCCCGGTGTACGAGGGTGGCGTCCCCTGGAGGAACCCCCCAGAAACGTTCCGCACCCGAGGCCGGAGCCGTTGACTGGACATCAGTCGTCCTCGGACCGCATGCGCACCTTCGCCCGACACACGATCGCGGAGAGGGTCCGAGCGTGGGAGGGCTCCCTGGACGAGGAATCCAGCACCAGCAGGAGTGCGGCCCCCTTCCTCCGTCGGAAACCCGGCGGAGGAACCCAAGAGGAAGGAGAACGAGATGGCAGAGAGCACGACGACGCCGTCGGCCCGGAGTGGTCTTCTGGTGGCGGTCGAGGAGCTGACGTCCGTCCACGACCGGTACGACAGCCTCCGGTCGGACAACGCCGGTAGCTCCGGTGACTCGCCGTGGCCCGGAGGCGACGGCAACCTGCACGACAGCGAGTAGCGGGAGGCGGCGGGGTCCGCCCGGTTCTCCGTACGGACCCCGCCGCTCCCTGGCAGCCGATCTCATGAGGAGGAAATGATGGAACACCGATTGATCAGCGCCATCGAGATGGCGCTCGGGTGGAGCGGTGCGGGGGAACTCGGCAAGGACTTCGGACGAGGAAGCCTCAACGACCCGGGCTTGATCTCCCGCGTACTCACCCCGAACCGCATGGTCGACATCGTCATGCGCCGGAGCCTGAACCGCCCGCAGTTCCGGGTCTTCCAGGAGAGCAAGGAGGTTCACCCGGCCGTCTACGTCACCGACAGCATCAGCCCTCGGGGCCAGAGCATCCCCATGGTGAACATGCACAGCCTCGGTCGGCTGCTGGGCGAGGGGGCCACGGTCATCCTTGACCAGGCCAACGTCTTCGACCCGACGATGGAGGTCGCCTGCCGGGCACTCCAGTGGTGGTCGCACGAGCGCGTCCAGGTCAACGCGTATCTGACGACGAACGAGGCATCGGGATTCCCGCTGCACTGGGACGACCACGACGTGGTGATCGTCCAGTTGGCCGGCGAGAAGGGCTGGGAGGTTCGCGGTACGTCCCGGGCCGTGCCCCTGTACCGGGACGCCGACCCCAACGACACTCCGAGCGAAGAGATCATCTGGTCGGGAGTGATGAAGGCCGGTGATGTGATGCACATCCCCCGTGGCCACTGGCACCAGGCGACCCGCGACAGCCACGGGCCGGGAAAGAGCCTCCATGTCACCTTCGGGATCACCAAGCGCACCGGAGCGAGTTGGCTGGCATCGCTGGGCGACTGGTGCCGAGAGCAGGAGATTTTCCGGCACGACCTGGACCGCCTTCCCGGAGCGGATTTCCGTTCCTTGACGAAGGCCGCTGGTGAGCTTATCGCCGAGCGAACCCCGGCCGACTTCCTGGCCGCGTATGAGCAGGTGATGCCGCTTCCCCGGCAGGTCCCCTTCCTGGACATCTTCGGATCGCTCGACGCCGTGGTGTGCACCACCCACTTCCTTCCGCGTATCGAGGAGAACGGCGAAACCGTCGATGTCCTGGCCTCGGGGAAGAAGCTGACCTTCACGGCCAAGGCACTGCCCTCGCTGCGGCTGCTGCTGAGCGGTAGGCCCGTCCCCCTGGACCGCGCGACCTCCGTGGTCGGAGCCGAGGTGGCGGAGGTCGCCGAGATTTTGGTGAAGGAGGAACTGTGCGCGGTGCTCACCCCCGAGTTGTCCTCGGGCTACACCGGTCTCGTCACGAACGCCGCCTCCTGACCGGCGCGCTGGATCTCGGCGTCACCTCGATCGACACGAGCACCAACTATCTTGGCTTCCGCTCGCACACGGTCCTGGCTCGGACGGTCGGCGACCTGCTGCCGAGGCTCACGGTCTCCACGAAAGTGGGCTACTTCCCTGGGCCGGAGCGCGCGGAGCACTCGCTGGAGCCGGTACGGCTGTACGAGGCCGTGGAGCAAGCCGCCCGGGACCTCGGGCGAGAGCCTGACCTGGTGTTCCTCCACAACCCCGAACACTCCCTCCGCGACACCGGTGGCCCTGGGCGGGAAGCACTCGCCCAGGGGTGCGCGGCCCTGGACGATGCCGCCTCGAAGGGGCTGTGCGGTGCCTGGGGCCTCTCCTCCTGGGACCCGTCTCCGCTGGTCGACCTGGTCGATCCGACCACACCGAGGCCGTCGGTCCTCATGACGAGAGCCGGTCTGCTGGTCGGCGTCAGAACGCTCGACGCCGTGGATGCCCTCATTGCGGCCTGGGGCCTGGCAAGTGGCAGCGTATGGGGCATGAGCCCCTTCGGGGGAAGCATGGCAGACCCGGTGTGGGACCGAGTCGATCCCCGGACGTTCCTCCGGAACGGTGACGGATTTTCCCGCACCCAGGCGGTCTTCCGGGCTGCCTACTGCCTCCCCCAAGTCGGCACCCTGGCCGTCGGTACGGACGACCCTGCCCATCTGGCCGAACTGCTCGACGCCCTCGCCGCCGAAGCCGACGGGCGGATGATCCACCAGTACCGCGCACTCCTCCGGGAACGGCCGAGCGGTCAGCCCGTCTGAAGCTCCGCGATGACCTGCCGCGCCAGGTGCCGGGCGGGTTTGATCCGGGGGTCCTCCGGGTGAGCGTCCGGCCCGAGGATCTTCGACGCCGCGAACAGCGTCATCAACTTGCCGTCCCGGCTCGCGAAGTCATACCGCCGCTCGCTCCGTACGCGGTCGGCGAGAGCCGGGACGGCCAGAGAGGCGGCCCACAGGGTGGCGGAGTCGAGGCCCCGGGGGGCGTTGCCCCAGTCCTCCCAGTCGAAGATGCAGAAGACGGGCGCGCTCATGTTGGCCCAGTTCAGGTCGGCGTGGGCCGGTACCCACCGCTCGACGATCGTGTCGATCTCCTCGGGGAACACACCGCGGATCGACTCGGTGACCAGGTCCTGGGTGATCGTGACGGTGTCCGGGGTCGCCACTCGGTGGGTGGTGTTCCGCGCGAGCGCGTCCAGGGAAGCTCCGAAGGCCCGCCACCACTCTTCGGACAGCGCGGGTTCCTCGCTCAACACGGCGACCCCGATCGGCTCGCCGGGGAGGAGCCTGGTCTCGTCGGCCCGCCACATCACCGGTGCGTCCGCGTCCCGCCAGACCACACACCCTTGCCACGTCGGCTGTGTGACCCCTTCCAGCCGGGCGGCGCTCTCCGTACCGTTCCACCCCTGGTCGGTGATCTTGTCGAGCGGGCGGCGCTCCACTCGTACCCAGGTCTCGCGCTCGGTCCGGGCGCCGACGGACCGGCGCTTGCGCACCACCGTGCCCGGATCCAAGCGTGTCCGAAGGGAGCGCTCGACGCGATCAAGTAGCTTGTCGACCGGCTCGACTCGGAGGTCGACAGCGCGAACAGTGGAGACCGAGTGCGTCATGCGGGGACCGTAGCAGCGCGCTGCGGTGCTACGGGGACTCTGAGCCAAGAGGGACAAGCCGTTCCTCCGCGTCCGTGCAGGACCGGTCCGGATGCCGCACCACCCTGGCCCGGACCAGCACGCCGCGCTGAAGATCCTGCTGTGGCAGGGCTACCACCTGCTGACCGCCCTGGCCCTGGCCGTTCCCGGCGTCGCGTCGGCCGCATGCACCCTGGACGCCGACGACCGGTCGCTCCACGCACTGCTGTACGGACCGGCCGCCGAGCCGTCGTTCTTGACCGACCAGCGCGTCCTGCTGCTGCGCTACTACGAGAACGACGGCTTCTGGGCCCCCGGCGGCAGCCTGGAGCAGGGTGAGGACTACACCACGGCCGTGCTCCGGGAACTGCGCGAGGAACTCGGCGCCGAAAAGGTCGACCTCGGCGCCCAGATCGCGGAACGCAGCAAGGACCACCCCGTCGGCGGCCTCCAGGTCCGCCAAGTCGAGAAGTACTTCCTCGCGCGCGTCGCGCCCGCCGACATCGCCCCGGTCCGTGCCACCCAGACAGACAACATCCGATCCCAGCGCTGGTGGACACTGGAGAATCTGCGGGCCACCCGGGAGACGGTCTACCCTCTCGGCCTCAGTGAACTCGTCACCGGCATACCGGCCGAAGGTCTGCCCGAGGAGCCGATCATTCTGCGCTGACGCGTGGCCCACAGGTCTTCGGCCTGCTGTCTCCGGCCCGGCGGGCTCTTCGCCGGTCCCTCACACGGTGGCCTACTGTCCTTGCCTGGTCTCGAACTCGATGTCCAGGTGAGGGTTGCACGCGTCCGGGCGAACGGTCAGCTCGGGCGGCGCAGGTACTGAAACAAGATGTGGTCGTTCAGGTACGGGCTGATGACGGCCAGGTCCTACCCGGTTCGACCAGAGTGAATTGCTCGGCGCATACACCCCCACTCAACAGGCGGAGCGCTTCATCTCGGTGGTGAAAGCCGCCCACGCCTGGTCTGTGAAGGGCAGCGCGGGACCGCTGGGGGCCTTGCTGTCCCGTACGGCGGCGGACTTGGTGAATCGGGCAACCTCGACACAGTCGCCGCCGCTTGAACCACCACCGCTGTAACTGCTCTTCTGCCATATGGAGCCGCTGAGTTCGGGGGCAGACATGAAGGAGACCTCGTTTTCTCGGAGTTCACAGCTCGCGCTTGGCCTGCTGGATCTGGTCAAGGCTGAGCGCGGGGCTCAACGCCGCTGATCTCAGCGAGTCGAACGCGAGCGTATACCTGCTTGTCTCTTCAGGGGTCTCCATGTGCAACGACCCTGTGACGTGCTCGACGCAGACCACGTCGGAGAAGGCGGGAGTGGGGAACGCGAAGACTACGAAGGCGCCGACGAGCCCCACGTGGGCGCCCACGCCGAGCGGGAGAACCTGTACGTCGATGTGGGGGCGGTCGGCGATGTCCAGCAGATGATCGAGTTGGGGCCCCATGACGGTGCTGCCACCCACTTGGCTCCGGAGGGCAGCCTCTCCTTCGATGACGCAGATCCGTGGCGGCTGGTCCTGCTCAAGCACTTCTTGACGTTGCATTCGCATGTCGACCAGGGCGTCGATCTGCTTGTCGCTGAGCATTTCCGGGTTGGCGCGGTACAGGGCACGTGCATAGTCGGGAGTCTGGAACAGTCCGGCGATCAGCAGCGGTTGGAATGACCGGATGTAATCCGACGTCTGCTCGTAGTCAATGTGATCGGCGTACGCGGGCAATGTGCTGCTCAGGTTCCGGACCCATCCGCGCTCGGTCCCGCGCCGGGCGAGGTCTACCAGGTCCTCCACGAACCCTGGGTCGTCAACCTCGTAGAACGCCAGCAGGTCGCGCAACTCGCCGAGAGAGATTCCGAGGCGGGCGTTCTCGATCCGGCTGATCTTCGAGCGATGGCATCCGATGCGATCCGCAGCCTCGTCCGGCGACTTCCCCGTGGCTTCGCGAAGCTTGACGAGCGTCGCGGCAAGCCGTCGGCGTCGGACGGATGGGCGATGTTCGGCCATGAGTTGTTCCCTTCGCGCGATGGTGAAGAGCCCAGGGTAGCCAGCTTTATAGATCTTGGAACATTTTCCTTCTGGTTCGGTTGCGAAAGTAGGTGATGTGAGGGCATCCTGACCTCTGGTCACTGGAAGTGATGTGAAGGTCACTTGGTGGTGATTCTGGTGGCTTCGCATTGCCGCCCACGAAAAGCACCCCCGCGACCTGGGCGGGTCCGGGGGTGTGGCCAACGCTTTGAAGGAGCGTCGACATGGTCAAGCTTATCGTTCGTCTCTTCGAGCCACTGTTGCGTGGCTTGTTTCCGGCTGGGGGCCGTCATCGGCTGGACATTTCGCCGCCGCGACGGGTGGTGTTCCGTCCGGCGGTGGTCTTCGTGCACGGATGCCGAACCGCCGCGTGTGGAACACATGATGCGCTGCTGTTGCCCTGTCTCCGGGGTGAGTTCGAGCGCTGGGAGCGGGTGGAGCAGCGGCGGCGTCGGCAGCGACGGCGGGAGTTGTGGCTTGCCTTCCACGGTGTCGATGCGGGGCCGCGTGTGATCCATGGTGTGGAGGTCGGCCGATGAGCTGTCCCACGGATCACAGTGGACTTCCGGTGGTGCTGCGGTGGAACCGTCACGCGAGTTCTGCCGGGCTGGCGCGGTGGGAGTTGTGCAAGATCCTGTCGGACTGGGGATTGAGTGCGCTGGAGGAGCCGGCACTCCTTGTCCTTTCCGAATTGGTCACCAATGCCGTGCGGCATGCGCGCGTGTCACCGGGGCGGGAGATCGAGACTCACTTTCTCCCGGCCTCCGGTGGCCTGCGACTGGAAGTGCATGACGCGTCGTCCGAACAGCCACGACAGCGAGTGCCTGAGTTGGACGAGTGCGGTGGCAGGGGCCTCATGCTTGTGGAGGCGCTGGCCGAGCAATGGGGTGTCAGTGACCGTGATGGGGTCGGCAAGGTCGTATGGGCGCTGCTTTCGGCGCCCAGTGCGAGCGGCGGGGTCCCACATGCTGAGTGAGCGGCGGGTGTGGTGCGTGATCACGCGCAGCCGCACTGCGGTCCTTCACGCTCTCGGTTTGCTCGGGGCCTTGATGCCGGGCCCGGTCCGATGCTCGCGTGGATACGTGAGAGCCGTCCTCGCCCAGTCCTGTTCCGGGCGTTGCGAGTGGGGCTGTTGCAGCCTTGACAGTGACCTCCTCGGCCCAATCCCGCTGGCACGGCTCATTCGACGGTAGCGGGAATCGGCTGAGTGGGAGTCCCTGGTGGTCCGACTGAGAGCAGAGGGTTCCTGGGGGGATCATCCGTCCTCGTAGAGCTCTTGCGGTTCCCGGGTCGGCCGGCCTTCGAGAGTCGGCCGCCCCGGGCCTCCGCCCCGGAACGGGGGGGAGTGATGAGCGCTCTTACCTCGGGGGCGGTCCCGAGGGCGCCATTGCCCCGTCCGGACGATGGTGGACGGTGCCCCGTCGCAGTGTGCCCGCCGCGCGCGCGGGCGGCGGAGCTGGAGCTGGGCGAGGGGGTGGCGTGCGGGCTCGCCTCGACGGGCGACCCGATCGGCGAGGTGAGTTCGGCGCGCCGGCTCTTCCGGCTGGCGGACGCGGCGCAGTACCGGGCGAAGGCGGTACGGGCGGCGGGCCCGGTGGTGGCGGGGCGCGACGGCGCGGTGGTCCGCCTCGCGGACGCCCCGGCCCTCCCGGCCCGCGACCGCCGCCGCTTCCGCGACGCACCGCCTCCGTAGGCCGGGGACCGCCCGGCCGGGAGATCAACGCGTGTCATTCTGTTTTCGCTGTCAACTGAAATCAGCCGGTGCCTGTGGTCCCGGCCCGGCGTACACACGGCCCGAAACGAAACGATCATGTACACACTGCTCATGACCGGAGCCACCAGCGGCATCGGCCGAGAGGCCGCCGCCGAACTGCTGCGGCGCGACGCACAGCTCCATCTGGTGATGCTGGCCCGCGGCGCAACAGGACGCGTGACGCTGACGGAACTGCAGTCCATACGCTCCGACGTCACCCTCGTGGAAACCGACCTGGCGAGCGCGGCGAGTGTCCGGGCCGCTGCCGAGACGGTCCGGCGGCGGCTGGACAGCGGCGATTTACCTCCGCTCGGCGGCATCGTCGGCAACGCCGGTGTCTCCTTCAACGACGCCCAGCGGTCCACGCCCGACGGTTACGAGACCACGTTCGCCGTGAACGTGCTCGCGAACCACATGCTCCTCGGCGAACTCGCGCCCGGCCTCACGTCCCCCGCCCGCATCGTCATCACCGTCAGCGACACCCACTTCGGTGATCTGAAGCACGGTGGCGGCCTGTTCAAGCTGCGCTGGTCCGACCCGGACGTCCTCGCGCGGCCCGGTGCGTTCCCGCGTCCGGGGGCCTCCAGCGCGGGCCGCAGCGCCTATGCGACCAGCAAGCTCGCCGCGATCTACCTCGTACACGAATGGGCCCGGCGCCTGCCCGATGGCGTGGACATCGGGCAGGCGCCCGATGGCGTGGACATCGTCGCCTACAACCCCGCTCTCGTGCCCGGAACCGGTCTGTCCCGCGACGGCGGTCTCACCCGGATATTCATGCGGTACGTCACCCGACCGCTGGCCGCCACGCCCCTGCTGGACTCCGTGCCCGCCGCCGGCCGCAGACTCGCCGACGTCATCCTCGGTGGCGCCACCGCACCCACCGGGTCATACATCGACCGCACCCGGGCCGTGCGGTCCTCCGAGGAGTCCTACGACCCCGACCGGGAACGCGCGCTGTGGGAGTACGCGGAACGCCTGCGCACCAGCGCCGCCATCTGACCCGGCACGGAGGGCTCACCCCGGTCGACCGCGCCTCACCGGCGAGGGCGGTCAGCCCAGCGGGGCGGAGGTGTCGCGCAGGGTGGTCAGGGCCGGGCCGTACATACGGGACTTGATGGTGGCGAGGGTGTCGCCGGCCTTGCCCGCCTGCGCCCGGGCGATCTCGACGGCGGTGGAGCGTACGGCGTCCTCGGCGACCGCCCGGTCGGCGATGCCGGCGGCCGCGGCGTCGGTGCCGCCGTAGCGGCGGGCCGTGAGCATGGACTCGTGCGCGGTCCGCGGGGTCAGCCGGGACTGGACGAGGGAGGCCATGCCGGGGGTGAAGGGGATGTTGATCTCCGCCTCGGGCAGGCACCAGTAGCCGCGGTCGGCGCGCATGACGCGGAAGTCGTGGGCGAGGGAGAACATCGCGCCGGCGGCGAAGGTGTGCCCCTGCAGCGCGGCCACCGTGATGACCGGCAGCGAGAGCATCCGCGCGAACAGCCCCTGGACGGAGGCGACGTACTCCTGCTGCCGGTCGGCGTGGGCGAAGAGCCAGTCCAGGTCGAGCCCGTTGGACCAGAACTTGCCCGTGGCGGCGGTGACCAGGGCGCGAGGTCCCTCCGCCTGCTCCACCTCGTCGAGCGCGGCGCCGACGGCGGTGACCCAGTCGGGGTGGAAGCGGTTCTCTCCGTCTCCGTCTCCGAGGTCGAGGACGAAGACGGTGTCCTGACGGTCGAGCGAGGGCATGGCGACTCCTTCGGACTGGGCGGGGCGCCGCGGGGCCGCAGTGTCGACGCAGGAACCGCCGCACGCCTGGCGGGCTACCTGTCGGTAACTTATGGGGTGCGAGGCGCGGTGTGCAAGACGGGGGTCGGGGTGGTATCCGGGGCTCCGGCTCCGGGGGTGCCGGAGCCCCGTGCCCCGGCACAGTGGTGGCGGGTGTGGGTCAACCGCGACGCCCTGTCAGGAGGGTGACACCCCGAGATACAGTACGTACGCTCCTGAATATGGATATGCATACCGTCGTGGTGGGGACGTCAGGGACGACCGCCGAGGACGTCATCGCCGTGGCCCGCGGCCACGCCCGCGTCGAGCTCTCCGCCGCGGCCCTGGCCGCGCTCGCCGCCGCCCGGGAGGTCGTCGACGCGCTGGCCGCCAAGCCCGAGCCCGTGTACGGGGTCTCCACCGGGTTCGGGGCGCTCGCCACCCGGCACATCGGGCCCGAGCTGCGGGGGCGGCTCCAGCGCAACATCGTGCGGTCGCACGCCGCCGGAATGGGGCCGCGCGTGGAGCGGGAGGTCGTACGGGCGCTGATGTTCCTCCGGCTCAAGACGCTCGCCTCCGGGCACACCGGCGTACGCCCCGAGGTCGCGCGGACCATGGCCGACGTGCTCAACGCGGGCATCACCCCCGTCGTCCACGAGTACGGCTCCCTCGGCTGCTCCGGCGATCTCGCGCCGCTCTCGCACTGCGCGCTCACGCTGCTGGGGGAGGGGGATGCCGAGGGGCCTGATGGGGTGGTGCGGCCTGCCGGGGAACTGCTCGCCGCCCACGGCATCGCGCCCGTCGAGCTGCGCGAGAAGGAGGGGCTCGCGCTGCTCAACGGGACCGACGGCATGCTCGGCATGCTGATCATGGCCCTCGCCGATCTGCGGCGGCTCTACACCTCCGCCGACATCACCGCCGCGCTCAGCCTGGAGGCCCTGCTCGGTACGGACAGGGTGCTCGCCCCCGAACTGCACGCCATCCGCCCCCATCCGGGCCAGGGCGCCAGCGCCGACAACATGCTGCGGGTGCTCGCCGGGTCCGGGCTGACCGGGCACTTCCAGGCGGACGCCGCCCCGCGCGTCCAGGACGCGTACTCCGTGCGCTGCGCCCCGCAGGTCGCCGGGGCCGGCCGGGACACCCTCGCGTACGCCGGGATCGTCGCCGACCGGGAGCTGGCCTCGGCCGTCGACAACCCGGTCGTGCTGCCCGACGGGCGTGTGGAGTCCAACGGCAACTTCCACGGCGCCCCCGTCGCGTACGTCCTCGACTTCCTCGCGATCGTCGCCGCCGACCTCGGCTCGATCGCGGAGCGCCGCACCGACCGGCTGCTCGACAAGAACCGCTCCCACGGGCTGCCGGCCTTCCTCGCGGACGACCCCGGGGTGGACTCGGGGCTGATGATCGCCCAGTACACGCAGGCCGCGCTGGTCAGCGAGATGAAGCGGCTCGCGGTCCCCGCCTCCGTCGACTCGATCCCGTCCTCCGCGATGCAGGAGGACCATGTCTCGATGGGCTGGTCGGCGGCGCGCAAGCTCCGTACCGCCGTCGACAGCCTGACCCGGATCATCGCCGTCGAGCTGTACGCGGCGACCCGCGCCATCGAGCTGCGGGACGGGCTGACCCCCGCGCCCGCCTCCCGCGCGGTGATCGACGCGCTGCGGGCCGCGGGGGTGGCGGGGCCGGGGCCGGACCGTTTCCTCTCCCCGGATCTGGCCGGGGCGGACGCCTTCGTACGGGAGGGGCTGCTGATCGCGGCGGTGGAGCCGGTGACGGGCCCGCTCGCCTGAGCGGCGCGGGGCCGGTACGCGGGGCCGGTACGTGGGGACGATCTGCGGAGTCGGTGCGCGGAACCCGTGGACCGGAGCGCCCCGCGTACGTCAGAACTCGCGGGCGCTCCTGCGCACCGAGTACGCGACGAACGAGACGCCGATGGCGAGCGACACGCTCCCGCCGAGCACGTACGGCGTGGTGTCCACGCCACCGGTGTCCGCGAGCCTCGGCCCACCGGAGCCGGAGCCGGTGTCGGCCAGGGGCGTGGCCTCGGCGGACGCCGGGGGCCCGGCCGGTCCGGCCGGGCCCACCGAGCTGTCGGTGCTGTCCGTGACCTCGGAGACCTCTGATCCGTCGGCGCTCAGGCTCTGGGCGGAGGGCGCCGATCCCTGCGCCGGGGCGGCGCCCCGGTCACCGGTGGCGTTGGCGGACGGGACGAACCAGAGAGCGCAGAGCAGCGTTCCGGCCGCGGTAGCCGTCAGCAGCGGTCGCCGTGCGACGGACACGTATGGATCCCCCTTGTGGCAGCGCCGAATTGGGTGAGTGGGGGAGATGCTAGCCAACTTCTCGCCCGTCATTGCACGGAGCCCGTTTTGTCGCCGCCAGGTTCGCCGGTGCCGTGCGGCCGGTATTGGGCTCCGGAGCCGTACCCTCCGTCGTATGACCACTACAGAAACATCACGGTATGTGCGGGTAACGGTCGAATTGGTGCTGGAGGTCGAGGACCCCGAGCGCCTCGGCTCCGCCGCCCTCGCCCGGATCGACGGCGACGTCTCCGTCCCCGACGACGAGCGGGCGCGGGCCCGGGCGGCGGTGCGGGGCGACGAGGCGGAGGCCCTGGCGTACCTCGTCGAGCCCCACGACCTGATCGAGCAGATCCCCGGGGTCGGTCTCGCCCAGGCGTCGTGGAGCAGCGAGCTGATCGACTACGACCCGGACTCGGTGGAATGGGACCTCACGGGGGACGACGAGGATCTGGATGACGAGGCGTCGGAGCAGGTCGGAGGCGTCATCGGCGGTGGGGAGGTCACCGCTGGTCGGCGCTGACGCGTGAGCGTGCAACCCTGGTAGGCCTCGGTCCGCAGCAGCCGGCGGACCGGGGCCGGCCTGCTTCCCGGCCGTGACGTGGTGTTCACCACACTGCCGGCTGATCCGGAACCGGAAGAACGGATACAGGCGTTCTTAAGGGTTATCGGCAGGGTAAGCGGCGATGATGGAGAAGCGTGTGATGAAGGACAGCAAGCGGCGCAAGGTCCTCGCGGCCGCGTCCGCGGTGCTCGGCGGCGTTCTGGTGCTTTCTGCGTGCAGCGGCGGCGGCGACGGCGAGAAGACCGGCGCCGAGAGCTCGAAGACTTCTTCACAGGTCCAGGCGGACGAAGCGGCTGCCAAAGAGACCTCCGAGGCCCAGATAGCCGTCGCGCCGAAGAACGGCGCGACGAATGTCGGCATCAACAACGACGCGAAGGTCACCGTCACCAAGGGTGAGCTCACGGACGTCAAGATGACGACCGCCGACGGCACCGAGGTCAAGGGCACGCTGGCAGCCGATGCCAAGAGCTGGAAGCCGGACGCGCAGCTCGACCGCTCCACCGCTTACAAGATCGCCGCGACGGCGAAGGACGCGAAGGGCCGCCAGGCCCACGAGAACGTCTCCTTCACCACCGTCTCGCCCAGCAACAGCTTCATCGGGAACTTCACCCCCGAGGACGGCTCCACCGTCGGCGTCGGCATGCCGGTCTCGATCAACTTCGACAAGGCGATCACCAACAAGAAGGCCGTCCAGGACGCGATCACGGTCACGTCCAGCAGCGGCCAGGAGGTCGTCGGCCACTGGTTCAGCGGGCAGCGTCTCGACTTCCGCCCCGAGCAGTACTGGCAGGGCGGCTCGACGGTCACCCTGAAGCTCGCCCTGGACGGTGTCGAGGGCGCCCAGGGGGTCACCGGCGTCCAGCAGAAGACCGTCACCTTCAAGATCGGCCGTAACCAGGTCAGCACCGTCGACGCCAAGTCGAAGATGATGACGATCACCCGTGACGGCAAGACGGTCAAGACCATCCCGATCTCGGCCGGCTCGCCCGAGAACACGACGTACAACGGTCAGATGGTGATCTCCGAGAAGTTCAAGGAGACCCGGATGAACGGCGCGACGGTCGGCTTCACGGACGACGACGGCAAGGGCGAGTACGACATCAAGGACGTCCCGCACGCCATGCGGCTGTCCACCTCGGGCACCTTCATCCACGGGAACTACTGGGGCGCCCGCTCGGTCTTCGGCAACGTCAACACCAGCCACGGCTGTGTCGGCCTCGCGGACGTGAAGGGTGCCGGAGACCCCAACCAGCCCGGCGCGTGGTTCTACGACAACTCGCTCATCGGTGACGTGGTCATCGTCAAGAACTCGGACGACAAGACCATCAAGCCGGACAACGGGCTCAACGGCTGGAACATGGACTGGGCCGAGTGGCAGGCCGGCTCGAACGCCTGACGCACCGTTGGCGCGGCTGACGTAAGGCGCTGAGGCGCCGAGGCGCCACACGCTCGCGTCGCGCCTCATCTGTCGCACGGACGGCGGCGGCACCCTCCCGGTGCCGCCGCCGTCCGCGTTCTCATCCCGCTCTCACCCCGGACTTATCCGGCCATCACCACGGGCGCCTAGCTTCACGCCCATGTTCTTCACCTACCTCCGGCGCGAGTTGCGCCGTCGCAGAAAGGCGGCGCTCGTCGTCGCCTCGGGGCTCGCCCTGGGCATCGCACTGGTGATCGTCGTCAGCTCGGTCTCCGCCGGCATGGGCCGGGCCCAGGACAAGGTCCTGCAGTCGCTGTACGGACTCGGCACGGACATGACGGTCACCAAGGCCGCCACCCCGCCCGGCGAGGGGGACACCAACCGCCGCCGCTTCGAGTTCGACGCGCGGGACAGCTCGGATTCGGACGAGGACGCCGAGCAGAGCAGCGACCGGGTGATGGTCCAGGGCTTCCAGACCCTGGCCTCCTCGACCGTCACCGAAGTCGGCGAACAGCACGGCGTCGCGACGGCCGTGGGCGGGCTCAGCCTCAACGTCCTCAAGGTGAACGGGGAGTTCCGGCGCGGCGAGTTCGCCCCGCAGCAGCGCGACGCCACGGGCGGCGGCGGGGGCGGCACGGGCGGCGGTTCGGGCGGCTCCGGGGGCACGGTGACGGGCGGTGGCGCCGCGTTCGACGTCGACTCGTACTCCGTCTACGGTACGGACGTCACCTCACCCGCGCTCGGTCCGCTGACCTCCTCCAAGATCACCAAGGGCCGTACCTTCAAGAGCACCGAGACGGACGCGGCGGTCGCCGTCGTCGACAGCGCGTACGCCACGGAGAAGAGCCTCGCGGTCGGCGGGACCGTCACCATCTCCTCGGTGATGTTCACGGTCGTCGGCATCGCGACCGCCGACAGCGGGGACTCCGCCGCCAACCTCTACATCCCGCTGAAGAAGGCCCAGACCCTGGCCGACGCCAAGGACAAGGTGACCACGGTCTACGTCAAGGCCGCCGACTCGCAGCAGATCGACTCCGTCAAGTCCGCCATCCAGAAGAACATCCCGGACACGACGGTCACCACCTCCGCCGATCTCGCGGACACCGTCTCCGGCTCCCTCTCCACCGCTTCCGACCTCGCCACCACCGTCGGCAGGTGGCTCTCCATCGCCGTCCTGATCGCCGCCTTCCTGGTCGCCGGACTGCTCACCTCCTCGGCCGTCAGCCGCCGGGTGCGGGAGTTCGGCACGCTGAAGGCGCTCGGCTGGAAGAGCGGCCGGGTCACCCGGCAGGTCGTCGGCGAGGCCCTGGTCAACGGTCTGCTCGGCGGGGCGCTCGGCATCGCGCTGGGCCTCGGCGGCGCCTACCTGGTCACCGCGATCAGCCCCACCCTCACCGCGGAACTCGGCTCCACGGGCGGAGCGGGCGGCGCGGGCGGCCTGGCCGGCGGCTTCGGCGGGGGCCCGATGGGCGGCGGCGGACCGGGCCGGCAGGCGGCCTCCAAGGCGCTCGACATCGCCCTGACCGCGCCCGTCTCCGTCTCCACCATCGGTGTCGCCGTGGCGCTCGCCGTCGCGGGCGGCCTGATCGCGGGCGGCTTCGGCGGCTGGCGCGCCTCGCGGCTGCGCCCGGCGGACGCGCTGCGCCGCGTCGAGTGACGGGGCGCCGGGAGCCCACTCCCCTCCTCCCCCGCCCGGGTCCCCGCCCCCGCGGTCCGTACAGCCTTCCGTCTTCCGTACAGCAGGAGTTGAACCGTGTACCAGCTCAGAGGCGTCACCAAGCGCTACGCGCGCGGCAAGCAGACCGTCGACGCGCTCGCCGGCGTCGATCTGACCATCGAGGACGGCGGCCGGCTGGTCATCCAGGGACCCACCGGCGGCGGTAAGTCCACCCTCCTCCAGATGCTCGGCGGTCTCGACCGGCCCACCGAGGGAAGCGTGGAATTCGACGGGGTGGATCTGGCCGGACTGTCCGAATCCCGACTTACCAAGGTGCGGGCGGAGTCCATCGGGTTCGTCTTCCAGAGCTTCAACCTGATCCCCACCCTCACCGCGCAGGAGAACGTCGAGACGGCCCTCGTACCCCTCGGCCTCAAGGGCGCCGCCCGGCGCGAACGGGCGGCGCGGGCACTGGAGTCCGTCGGGCTCGGGGAACGCCTCGGGCATGTGCCGGGCGAACTCTCCGGAGGTCAGCAGCAGCGTGTCGCCATCGCCCGCGCGCTCGTGAAGCGGCCCAAGGTGCTGCTCGCCGACGAGCCCACCGGGAACCTCGACGAGTCGATGCGCGACGAGATCATGGAGCTGCTGGAGGGCCTCTGGAAGGAGCACGGCCTGACCTTCGTCATGGTCACGCACGACAGCTCGATCGCCCGTCGCGCCCCACGGCTCGCCACGATCCGCAAGGGCCGGGTCACCGTCACCGAGAACACGGCCGCCTGACGCGACGCTTTCCGCCGCATCTCCGGCAACGCCTTCCGAAGCGGCGCTTCCTGAAGTAAAACCGTCTGAGAGAACCGCGGTTGAAGCGCGCGACTATGCCGTGCGCCCATGCCTCAGGTCCGTGCCGTACAGCAGTGCCGACAGTGCCGTTCGGGGCACTTGTGACTCCGGGAGTCCTTGTGACTCCCGGGGCGCAAGTGTCCTCCTCGACTCGCCAGTCCGCCCGGATGTCCTCCTAACACGGGGGCGTCGCCCCTCTCGCACGCGTAGGTTCGGTCCATGCTGATCACTCTGGGAAGTCCGCCCTCGGATGCCGAGACTGAATCCTGGTACGGAGTCGTCGCCGCGGCGCACGCCCGTGATCTGCCCGCGTCGGTGCCCGAGCGCAGCCGGGTCGAGACCGAGGGGAAGCTGCGCGTGCCGCCGGTGGGCGGGCGGAGCCTGCATCTCGCGGCGGTGGCTCCCGACGGGGCGTACGAGGGCGTCGCCTCCCTGGTCCTGTTCACCGAGCGGAACAACCGTCACACGGCCTTCCTCGACACCCTGATCGTCCGCCCCGACGCCCGGCGGCACGGCATCGGCGCCACGCTCTGGGCGGCCCTCCGCGCCGAACTCGCCGCCGACGGACGGACCTCCGTCTCCACCGTCCTCGAACTCGGCGGCGCGGGCGAGGCGTTCGTCGACAGCCTCGGCTTCACCAACGTCCTGCCCCTCGGCCGGTACCTCCAGCGGGTCCGCCAGGTCCTGGAGGGCATACCGCTGCCCGCCCACCCCGCGCTCCCCGACGGGCTGCGCTTCACCGACTGGCAGGGCGTCGTCCCCGACCGCCTGGCCGAGGCCTTCACCCGCGCCCACGCACCGCTGAGCGACCTCCAGCGGGGCCAGCTCGACGAGCGGACCCCCTGCTGGGACACCGACCGGATACGGGCCGCGGCCCGGCTGGTCGAGGAGCGCGGCGGAACGCTGTTCACCTCCGCGGTCCTGGACACGAACGACGGCGACGAGGTCGTCGCGTACACGGAGGTCGCCCTGCCCGCGCCCTCGGACGTCCGCGCGGTCCAGTACGACACCCTGGTCGTCCCGTCCCACCGGGGCCGCGGCCTCGCCCGCGCCGTCAAGCGCCACCATCTGGAACGGCTCCACGAACTCCGCCCCGGCATACGGGAGATCAGCACCACCGTCGCCGACGACAACCGGCCCATGCTGGCCGTCAACGAGGCGCTCGGATACCGCCGTGAGCGTCCGGCCGGGGTGTTCCGGACCAAGCTGTAGCGGTCGTGGCACCTCAGTCCCGGCAGCCGGACGCCCCCGCCCCGGGCAGCCGGTACGCCGAGTCCAGCCGGTACTCGCCCGCCGCCGGGACCGTCAGCCGGGTCCAGTCGCCCGCGCGCGTCACGCAGCCGCCGGGGGCCCTGAGCCAGGGCGAGTAGGCGATCCGTACCGTCACCGCACCCGCCGCCTCCATCCGGACGGTCATCGACGCGGCATCGCTCCGTACGACCTCGGCGGGCGCGGTCACCAGCGGGACAGCGTCCCGTACGCGGTAGACCGTCCAGTGGCTGTCCCGCCAGACCGGGGTCAGCCATTCCGGCGCGTCCGCGACGACCGCGGCCTCGGCGGCGGCCGGGCTGTCGGGCTTTCCGTGCGGCAGCACCACCAGGCCGACGGCCCAGCGGTCCAGCCAGGCGCGGTACGCGGCCGGGTCGAGGGTACGGGCGCCGCCGTGGCCGTCGTAGAAGAGACGCCCGCGCTCGACGTCGAGCTGCCGGTTCCAGCCGCGCGCCATGTTGACGTACGGGGCGAGGACATCGGCCTCGCGGTGGTTGCGGGCGGGGACGACCTCGACGCGGGTGCGGTCGGCGCCCAGCCGGTCCAGCGCGGCGACGACGCCCTCGGTGCGCGCCGCCCAGGCGGGCACCGTCGTGGACACGACGAGATCGTCCTCCGTCTTGCTGAGCAACCAGTAGGTGTTGACGCAGACGGTCACCAGGAGGACGAGCGGAAGCACGACGGCCCTCGACGGGCGCGCGGGCGCCCTTGACGGGCGCGCGGGCGCCCGGAGCGCCCGGAGCGGCCCCGGCCCGCGGGTCAGCAGTGCCGCCAGCAGCACGGGTGGCCCGGCCAGGCCCACCAGGCGCTCCACGTTCGTGCCGATCGGCGAGGAGACCGAGAAGGTCAGCACGACCCCCGCCGCGTACACGAACGCCCCGTACCGCACCACACGCCAGCTCCGCGGCGCCGCCAGACAGAGCGCCGCGCAGGTCACCAGCGGCATCCACAGCTTGCCGGGGCTCATCGGCTGCTCGCCCTCGAAGGGGAAGAGCAGTGTGGTCGCCGCGACGACCAGGAACGGCGGCACGACCAGCGCGGCCCCGTGTGCCCACTGCCGGTCCAGCAGATACGCCGCCCCCACGACGACGAGGAAGAGCCCGGCGACGGGGCTGGCCAGGGTGGCGGAAGCGGCGAGCAGCCAGGCGAGAACGAGCAGCCGCGCGGACACCGAACGGCCGGTACGGGGGAGGGAGGTACGGGGCAGGGAGGGGCGGGGCCCGAGCGTGGCGAGTACGGCGCACAGCCCGATCGCGGCCCCCAGCGCGAACGTCGTCCGCCCGGAGGCGACATTGCACCAGAGCGCGACCGAGCCGAGCAGCGCCGGCCACACCGCCCGCCGCACCCCCGTACGCACGAGCAGCAGGCCCAGCGCCCAGCTCCCGGCCAGCCCGGCCAGCACGGAGACCGTCCGGACGCCGAGGAACGCCATCAGGGGAGGGGCCAGCACGCTGTAGTTGGCGGTGTGCGTACCGCCGTACCAGGAGAGGTTGTACGCGGAGCCCGGGTGGCGGGCCATGAATCCGGCCCAGGCGAACTGCGCCGCGAGATCGCCCCCGCCGGTCGCGAGGACGACGACCCACACGGCGTACAGCGGCACGACGGCCCCGGTCGCGATCAGCGGCACCCGCCACCACGGCTGCCGAGGCGGCCGCGGCTCGCGGTCCGGCTCCCGTACCGCCTCCGGGGCGGGCGGTCCCGTCAGTCCCGTCGGTATATCTCCGCTCCGCCCGGCCGCCGTACGCTCGCTCATCCGCACCGGGTCAGACTAGAGGAGCGCCGGGAACGACACCGTGACCGTCAGACGCCGCCGGTCGGTGAGAAGGGCACCGGGCGTGCGCCGGGCGGTTACCGTTCGCGGCGGGAGTGGCACGCCAAGTCGCGGCGTCTGGCGGTGCTGGAGGCGCCGCACGCGCGGGCGGTGGCGGCCTGGCGGGCGTGGCGCTGGGCGGCGCGGCGACGGCCGTCTACGCGTACACGGGCGGGCTGCCGTGGGTGGTCCCGCTGTGGGCGGTGGGCGGCGGCTTCGCGGCGACGCTCCTGATCGGTACGGTGGCGGGCCTGTACCCGGCGGTTAGCGCCTCACTCCTGTCCCCGACGCCGGCACTCCAGGCGGCGTGAGGCGGGGGATCCGCCTCGGGGCCCCACGGGGCTCGGCCCCCATGAGGCTCGGCCCTCATGAGGCTCGGCCCTCATGAGGCTCGGCCCCCATGAGGGTCGGCCCCCACGACGATCCGGTGGCGGTCGTCGTGGGGGCCGGTGCCGTCAGGCCCGGGCCCGTGGCGGGGGTTCCGGTGCCCGGTCCGCCTCCGGCACCACCCGCCCGGCGCGCAGTTCCAGCCGCGCGCCCTCGAACGCGCGCCGGAAGCGCCGGTCGTGCGAGACCACCACGACCGCGCCCGGGTAGCCCCGCAGCGCCTCCTCCAACTCCTCGACCAGGCTGAGCGCGATGTGGTTCGTCGGCTCGTCCAGGACGATCAGATCGGCGGGACGGGCCGCCAGCCTGGCCAGTTCCAGCCTGCGGCGCTGGCCGACCGAGAGCGCGCCCACCGGCACCGCCAGATCCTCCCGCCGGAAGAGACCGAGGGCGAGGAGTTCGTCCGCGTGCTCCTCCGGCGGCCCCGGGCGGCCCGCCGCGTACGCGTGCAGCAGCGGGCGCCGGGACGGTACGGCGGGCAGCTCCTGCGGGAGGTAGCCGATCCGGGCGGGGCCGCCGGGCGGGCCCGTGACCGTACCGCTGTCCGGGCGCAGATCGCCCGCCAGCAGCCGGAGCAGGGTCGTCTTGCCGGCGCCGTTGGGCCCGGTGACGAGGAGGCGGTCGCCCGCCTTCACGCTCAGGGCCGCCACCCGGAGCCGGTCACCGACCACCACGTCGTCCAGTCCGGCCACCGGACCCGGGACCGTGGCATCGTCGGGAGACGTGCCCACCGGCGGCGCGGCGCGCAGCGTGGCCGTGAACCGCAGGGGCTCCGGCGGCGCGGGGACCGGGGCGCGGCGCAGCCGCTCCAGCCGCTCGCGTGCCGCCCTGACCTGCCCGGACAGCTTCGCCTCGTGCGAGCGGCGGTGCTTGCCGAACCCCTCGCGCGGGTCCCGGCCCGTGCCCGAGAGCCGCCGGCCGGCCGCCTCGACCAGTTCCTCCGTACGGGCCACCTCGGCCAGCCACTCCAGATGGTCCTGCTCCCGGCGGCGCCGCGCCGCGGCCTTCGCGGTCCGGTAGCCGGCCCAGCCGTCGCCGTACCGGGTCACCGTCCTGGTGTCCCGGTCGACTTCCAGGATCGTCGTCGCGATCCGCTCCAGGAACGCCCGGTCGTGGGTGACGGCGAGGACCGTCCCCCGGTGCGCCCGGAGCTGTTCCTCCAGCCAGGTGGTGGCCTGGAGGTCGAGATGGTTGGTGGGCTCGTCGAGCAGCAGCAGTTCGGGCGCGGAGGCCAGTACGCAGGCCAGCGCCAGCCGGGACCGCTCCCCGCCGGAGAGGGCGCCGAGCGGCCGGTCCCGGGCGAGGTGCCCGAGGCCGAGGGCGCCGAGCGCCGCGTCGACCCGGGCGCCGGCCCGGTAGCCGTCCCGTTCCTCGTACGCCTCCAACAGGTCGCCGTACGCGGCCAGTTGCGCCTCGTCCGCCGACCCGAGGGAGGCCTCGGCCGCCGCGATCCGGTGCTCCAGCTCGCGGAGCCCGGCGAGGGCCGCGTCGACGGCGTCCTGGACGGTGCACGCCGGGTCGAGATCGAGGGTCTGGGCGAGATGGCCGACGCCACCGGGGAACACGACGGTGATCTCGCCGCCGTCCGGCCGCTCGGCCCCGGCGAGCAGCCGCAGGAGCGTCGACTTGCCGGAGCCGTTCTCGCCGATGACGCCGGCCTTCTCGCCGGGGCGTACGGTCAGCGAGACCTGGTCGAGAACCGACCGGTCGCCGTACGCCTTGGACACGTCTTTGATCGCCAATTGGGCGCGTTCGCGCATGCTTCTTCCTGGTGTGTCATGCCCGGCCGCTCGCGGCGCCGCTCGGTGGCGGGGCGCCTCGGTGAGCGGTGCCGGGCGGGACTGATGTCGGACCTGCGGTGCGGCAGGTCCGGATCACAGGAAGAAGTAGTGCTTGAACATGGCGTCCAGGGTAGCCGGGACGCGTGGCGCGCCCCAGTTATTTGTTGTGGCCGGGCTTCCCGGGCTTGTTGGGCTTGGCCGGGAGGTGGCCGCGGTAGTCCAGCGCGTACGCCAGCTTGCCGGGCTTCGCGTCGGTGATCGGCGCGCTCAGCTTCCCGAACTCACCGCCGGTCGGCTTCTTGCCGTCGTTCCACTCCGCCATCCGCCCCAGCTCGTCGGCGGTGCGGCCGTCGGAGATCACGGTGTCGCCCGGCGTCTCCGACATCGTCCCGGACGCGTCGCGCACCGCGGCGAGGTACGACGCGGGCGAGGTCAGGTCGTACGAGCCGAGGTCGACCCGGTCGCGCAGCCAGGTGCCCCACAGGAACTCCAGGTACTCGGCGGCGTCGGCGGGCGCCCGGTAGCCGATGTCCCGCGTGAAGTAGACGAGGCTGCGGTAGCGGTCGTCGTGGAAGCGGGCCAGGCCGAGCCGCTGCGGGAGCTGGGCCGTGGTGATCGGACGGTTGTTCTCGTCGCGCAGCCACACCCACTTCTTGTCCTGCATCGTCCGCCAGAACGCGGAGGTGCTCAGACCGCTCAGGTTGGCGGTGACGCGCAGCCGGATGTGGGTCTTCGGGCCGCCGTCGGCCGTCTCCAGGAACGACGTGAGGGTGTGGTGCCCGTCGGTCAGGTACAGCGCGCCGCCGGGGCCGACGACGACCGTCTTCATCGCCGCGCGGGTCTCGTCCGTCTCCTTGCCGACCGCGACGGTGCAGGTGAAGCTCGACGGCTTGGTGAGGGTGGCGTCGGCCGGTACCGCAGCCGCCTCCTCCTGGCCGTTGGTCTCGCACCAGTCGTCGAAGCGCTTGTTGAAGTCGCCGTTCTGCTCGTCCTTGGTGCTGCTGTAGCGGCCGAGCTTGTAGTAGATCTGGTCGAAGCCGACGGCGGGCTGCGTGGGACGGAGCTGGTCCAGCGTCACGTCGAGGAGATCGCCGGTCCGCGCGCACTTCGCCTTCGCCGCCGAGCCGGAGGGGCCGGCGCTGTGCTTGGTGTCGCACTTCGAGGCGGTGGAAGGCTTGGCGGAGAGGGAGTTGAGGGAGTCGGCGGTGGCGGCGGCCGCCGGGGCGCCGCCCGCCGCCGCGCTGCCCAGTGCCAGCGCGGCGGCGGCCAGCCCGGCCGCCGTACCGCGCGTCCGCGTCCGGGACTTCCGTCGGAGGGAGGTACGCGGCGCGGGCGTACGGTCTGAGGCGGGTCCGGGTCCGGGTGTGCCGGGCATGCGGTCTCCACAGGTCGGTGGGGCGGGGCAGGGCGGGGCGCGCACATCCACTCATTCCTCCCCGCCCCGGCCGGTGGCATCCGCGCGACGGGGGAGTGGCCGCCGGGTGAACGTCAGCGGCGCCCTTCCCGCCCCGGACGCGGTCGGCTCACCGGGCGCCGCCGCCCGTACCGCCCGTGCCGCCCGCACCGTTCGTCAGCACCTTCAGCAGGTCACGCTCGCCGCCGGCGCGTACGGTCCCGTCGTCGTCGCAGGACAGCGACGCGTTCCGCAGCGCCGCGATCCGCGCACGCTGTTCACCGGCGGGCAGCGCGCGCAGTTCCCGCCAGGCGGGCCGGGCCAGCGCGTCGGCCTCCGCGCGCGCGAAGGCGAGGCCGGGCAGCGGCTTCAACTCCCCGGTGAACCACGCGGCGGCGACCGTGCGCGCCGCCAACTCCCGTACGGCCCCGGTCTCGTCGTACGCCTCCTCCCGCTCCTGCTCCTCCTGCTCGGTGCTCCGGTCCGCGTACAGGTCGAGACAGGGCGCGGTCCCGGCGCCGGCCAGCAGGGCGCGCGTGGTCTCCTCCGGCGTGGCCCCGTCGAGGAACCGCGCCTCGAAGTCGACTGGCAGGACCGCCGCGTCACGCCGTACCGGAGCGCCGGGCGGCCACGGCGTGACCGTCTCCCGTACGGAGGAGGGCGCGCCCGGCAGCCGGGACAGCTGCCGCAGCGCCTCCTCCCCCGGGGCGCGGAGCCCGGCCAGCCGCGACTCGTGCAGCCGGGTGACGCAGACGCGGCCCTCGCACACCGGCTCCGTCACCGACGCGTCGGTGATGTACGTGTCGTACTCGCCGGCCGGCAGCAGCGGCAGCGCGACCGCCGCGCCCAGCGCCACCGGCGCCAGCGCGAGCAGCCGGGCCCGGATCCGGGCACCGCGTCGGGCCCGCCGTCCCGCCCCGGCCAGCAGCAGGAAACCGGTGGCCGCCACCCCGAGCAGCCACAGCGCCTGCCCCGCGCTCGCCTGCCAGGCGACGGTGAGGAACCCGCTGCGCGGCCCCGGCAGCGCGGGCGCGAGCAGCATGACCCGCTGCGGCGCCGGATCCAGCAGGACGTAACCGCTGAGCACGACCGAGAGCAGCAGGGCCACCACACCGAGCACGGGCGGTGTGAGCGTGGACGGTACGGCCTTGCCGATCCCCATGCCGAGCCAGCCACCGGCGACCAGCGCCAGCGCCCCGACCACCGGGATCGGCAGCCAGCCCACGTGCGCGTAGCCGCTGTTGGCGAGGACCTGGACCGCCCCGGAGAGGAAGACCAGCAGGTAGGCGGCGGTCAGGGTGAGCGCGAGGGCGGTCGCGGTGCCGGCGGCGCGGTGCCACGGCGGGCGCGAGGTGGCCGCGAGGAGTTCGGACGTACCGGAGCGGTGGTCCCGCAGCCCCTGCACCGCCCCGGCCACCACCGCCAGGGGCCACAGGAAGACCAGGGACATCCGCTGCCACCAGGCGGCGTTGGTGTAGCCCGCGGTCCACTGCTCGTCGCCCTTCACCCACGGGCCGGTGATGAGATGGAGGAAGGCAAGGGCCGAGACAAGAGCCAGCGCACCCGCCAACAGGGCGCCGGAGCACCGGAGTTCGATCCGCAGAATCCGCCCGGACCGCGTACCGCCCCCGGAAGAGGAAGGAGAAGAGGCAGGCGAGGAGGCAGGAGAGGAGGAGCCGGTCACCACACACCGCCCTTTCCCCGCCCCGGGCCGGTCAGGAGCGCCGTGTAACCGCGCTCGATCGGGCTGTCGCCCGCGTGCTCCGCGCCGCCCGCGTCCGCGAGTTCGTCCGGGGTGCCGCGGAAGACCAGCCGCCCGTCCGCCATGAGCACCACGTCCGTACAGGCCGCGGCGACATCCTCCACCAGGTGCGTCGAGACGACGACACAGCTCTCCGCGCCGATCCGGACCAGCAGTTCGCGGAAGCGCAGCCGCTGCGCCGGATCGAGCCCTACCGTCGGCTCGTCGAGGAGCAGGACCGCCGGATCGTTGACGATCGCCTGCGCGATGCCCACGCGGCGCACCATCCCGCCGGACAGGCTCTTCATCCGGTGGTCGGCCCGGTCGGCGAGGCCCACGCGTTCGACGGCGCGCTGCACCGCCCCGGGGATGTCCCGGGCGGGAACCTCCTTGAGCCACGCCATGTACTCGATGAACTCACGGACGGTGAAGCGCTTGTAGTAACCGAACTCCTGCGGCAGATAGCCGATCCGGCGCCGCACCTCACGCCGCCGGCCCTGGTCGGTGGCGGGCGCGCCGAGCAGTTCGAGGGCGCCGGCGGCGGGGCGCAGAACGGTGGCGAGCGCGCGGATGAGCGTGGTCTTGCCCGCTCCGTTGGGCCCGAGGAGCCCGTGCACGCCGGTGCCCAGCTCCAGATCGAGCCCGTCGACGGCGGTCTTCCGCCCACCGGCACGTACTTCCAACGCCTCTGCTCTGATCTCCCAGGCGTAGGCCCTGGGCGCCACTTCCGTGGCGGTCACGGCACGGGTCATGGACGAACCTCCCCACATCTCCATGTTGCTGGTGTCGTTGCTGGTGTTGCCGCTGGTGTCTCCCTGCGTGGTCCCACACCGGCCAGACGCACGGACGGGGCGCCGCGGATTTCCTTTCCGTGTGCGGTCCGTCACACCGGGGTGAGAACGGGGTGTGCCGAGGGCTTGTAGCATTCCGGCACGACAGCCGCACGGCGCGGCAGGTGACGGAGTCGGGGGACGACGTGGTCGAACTGTCCGAGCTGATCCGCGAGTTGCGGCGGGAACTGAACACCGCGATGGCGGACGGCCGGGACGACGCGGTCCGGTTCGAGCTGGGCCCGGTGGAGATCGAGGCGACCGTCGCGGTGGAGCGCGACGCGTCCGCCAACGGCAAGGTCCGCTTCTGGGTGGTCGAAGCCGGCGCCAACGGCTCGTACGCACACGCGCAGACGCAGCGGATCACCCTCACCCTCCAGCCGAAACTGGCCTCACCCGACGGAACGGCCGACCGCCCCGTCCTGATCGCGGGCGACGAGGCCGACGGGGAGCGCTGAGCGCGCCGTGGGGTGGGCGGGGCGTGACACGGGGACCGGCGGTGGGCTGCGAGCCGACCACGCCGCCGAGATCATCGTCACCTTCCCCGACGGTGGCCGCCGGGGCTCGGGCTGCCTGGTCGCGGCGGGCCGGCTGCTGACCGCGGCGCATGTCGTGGCGGGCGGCACGGAGATCCGCGTACGGTTCGACGCCGACCGCCCGGGCGAACGTACGGCCCTGGCCACGGTGGCCTGGTCGGACACGGGGATCGACGTGGCGGTCCTGGCCGTACCCGCCCAGGACGCCGTCCCCTCCGTACCCGCCCAGGACGCCACCCCTTCCGACGCGTCGGCGGAGCCCGTGGGCTTCGCCCGGGTCGGCGAGTCCGACGCCGTGCTGCGGTGCAGCGCGATCGGCTTCCCGCGCTTCAAGCTCCGTACCGACGGGGACGGTTCGCGCTACCGCGACTCCGAGCACCTCCACGCGACGTGCGCCGTGCTCTCCAACCGCCGCGAGGGCACGCTGGACCTGGCCACCACCCCGCCCAACGCCCCGGCGGACGCGGCACATTCACCCTGGGAGGGCATGTCGGGCGCCCCTGTGTTCAGCGGCGGCCGGATCGTCGGCGTCGTGGCCCACCACCACCCCGGCGACGGCGCGGGCCGCCTCGCCGCGCGGCGTGTGGACCGCTGGGCGGAGCAACTGACCCCGCAGGCGCTCCGGGGGCTGGAGGAGGCGCTGGGCTGCGGCAGTCTGACCCCCGCCGACCTGCCCGATGTGGTGCCCCCGTCCGGACTCGACCTGATCGAGGAGGCGTTCCGGGCCCAGCTGGAGGACATCGCCCCCGCCGAGTTCCTCGGCCGGAGCCGCGAACTCCGCGACCTGACCGCGTTCTGCGGTGGTCCCGAGCCCTACCGGTGGCTCCAGGCACCTCCCTGGGCCGGGAAGACCGCCCTGGCGGCCTGGTTCGCGCTGCATCCGCCGCGCGGGGTGGTGCCCGTGTGGTTCTTCATCACCGCGCGCTTCGCGAGCCAGAGCGACGGCGCCGCGTACGCCGAGGCGGTGACCGACCAGCTCGCCGCCATCGCGGGCCGCGAGCCCGTCGGCCACCGCTCCGCGATCGCCCGCGAGGGGGAGCGGAAGCTGCTGCTGAAGGAGGCGGCGGAACGGGTCGCGCGGGACGGCGGCACGCTGCTGCTCGTCGTGGACGGCCTGGACGAGGACCAGTCCCTCGTCCCCGGCGGCGGCGCGGGCCCGAGCATCGCCTCGCGCCTGCCCCAGCGGCTGCCGCCCAACGTCCGGGTGCTGGTGACCAGTCGACCGGGCCCCGGCGTCCCGCCCGACGTCCCGAGCGGCCATCCGCTGAGGGGGTGCGAGGTCGTCCGGCTGAGCACGGCGGAGGCCGCCCGGCACACCCAGTACGAGGCCACGTTCGACCTCTCCCGGGCGCTGTCCGGGGACGATCTGGGCAGAGAACTCGTCGGACTGCTGGCGGCGGCACGCGGCAGCCTCACCCTCCAGGACCTGTGCGACCTCACCGGCGCCCACCGGATGGCGGTCCGGGAGCGGCTGGGCAGCGCGTTCGGCCGCATTCTGCGGATGCGGGGGCAGAGCGGCGGCAGCGGCGGTCCGTCGGGCAGGTCGTACGACGAGAGCCGCGGCTACCTCTTCGCCCACGACACACTGCTCGTCACGGCCCTGGAGCAACTGGGCCCGGAGGCGGGGCCGTACCGCGAACGCCTGCACACCTGGGCCGAGCGGTACGCGGAGCGCGGCTGGCCGCCGGACACCCCGTCGTACCTCCTCCAGGCGTACGGCCGCATGGTGACCGCCCTCGGCGACCTCGCCCGGGCGACGGCCCTGGCCACGGATGTCCGGCGCAGCGACTGCCTGCGTGAGTCGACGGGCAGCGACGCGGCGGGCCTCGCGGAGATCGAGGCGGTGCGGGAGGCGGTACGGGCGGTCGACGCCGACGACCTCGGCTCCCTGGCGGTGCTCACGGCGGCCGACGCCCTGCTGGCCCGCCGCAACCGGACGCTGCCGCCCGGGATTCCGGTAGCGCTGGCGCGGCTGGGGCAGACGCGGCGCGCGGTGGGCATGGCGCGCAGTGTGTTCCGGCCGACGGACCGGGCGCGGGCGCTGGCGGGGGTGTCGCGGGTCCTGGCGGACCGGGGGGACGATCAGGCGGAGGCCGCGGCGATTGAAGTAATGCGAGTGGCGACGTGGCTGTCGATGCGGGACAGGAATTGGTCGGCCGTGCTCAAAGCGGACGTGACGGCAGCCGCGGTGGCCGTGGCGACGACAGGGCGGACGAGCATGGCGCTCGGTATGGCCGAGTTCCTTCACGCGGGAGGAGCCTCGACGTTGGCGGCGTTGCCGCTGGTGGAGGTGGCAATGGCCGAGAGCAGGCGGGACCCCGACCGCGCGTCCCGGCTGCTGCGTGAAGCGGAGGAATCAGTACACGGGAGGGCCGGCGCCGAGGAGATCAGGGTGATGGCCGCTGTGGCGAAGGGGTACGCGGCCATCGATCCGCGCCGTCAGGACCACCTTCACGACCGGATCACGCGGGCCGCCGAGCACGCCGATTCGCGCGGACTGGCAGCTGCCGCCAGCGCCCTGCACAACGCCCGTCCGGAAGAGGCGGTCCGGCTCGCACGGCGGGCGGCACGACACCTGAGGGGGGAGCTGCGCGATCTGGAGCCGTCCGTACGGTCCTTCCAACTCGTCGACGATGTGGTGGTCGCGTTGGCGGACACCGGTGCGGTCGACGAAGCACAGGAACTACTTGAGGCCGCAGGCAGGCTGTTGAAGGACGCCCCGAGGGTGTGGACGGCCCTCGCGCTGGGCAGGGCCCGCGAGGGGCGGGCTGCTGAGGCGTGGGCCGCGCTGAAGGCCGCAAAGACGGACAGTTCGGGGCTGGGCGTGACCTGGACCCTGCCCAAGGTCGCCGCGGTGCTCGCGGCAACGGGCCGTGCCGCCGAGCTGGAGGCGGCCGTACTCGCGGATCTGCGCAGGCCCCCGTGGCTGGCCGCCGAGACGCTCTCGGCGCTGGCCGGGTGCCTCGCGGCCGACGACGCGGAGTGGGCGGCGCGGCTGGTGGCGGAGGCGGAGCGTACGGCGGCCGCGCTCGGCCGCGAGACGCACGACCGTGACAGCGACGAGTCCGTCGCCGTTCTGGCGAGGGCACTGGCGGCTCTCGGCCGGTTCGACGACGCCGAGTCCCTGATCGGGCGGATCGGTACGGACGCGGTACGTGTCTGGGCGCTCGCGGCGCTGTCGGTCGAACATGCGGCGGCCGAGGCAGCGGGCGCGTCGGGTCGCGGCGAGGCGCTGCGTCTGGCGCAGTCGGCGGCGGATGGAGCGGCGGGTATCCATGACTGGCTGGACCACGCGCGCGCCATGATCGTGGCCACGCAGGCGCTGGGGTACGCCGGTGCCGACGACCATGCTCGCGCCGTGGCCGAGGACATCCGGGACGGGCGGTCCGGCAGCGTCCATGCGGGAATTTTCGAGGACACGGATGCCAGGGACCTGGCGCTCATCGCCCTAGCCACGACACTTCGGGAGCGCGCACCGACCAGGGCCGTGAACTTCATGGACGACCTGTGGCGGCGCGCGCTGTCCCGCGATTCCCAGATCTACGGCCAGGTCTTCGTCACGTTCGTCGTCCTGCTCGTGGCCGCGGGCCACGACGGTACGGGGCGCACGGCCTCCCTCGCGGACACCGTGCGCCGCGTCTGCGGCGACAGCATCACGCAAGAGGCCCGGATTCTGAGGGCGCTGCTGGATTCGAGGTCCGATCCGGAGAGTGCCCGAGAGCGGCTGGCGGGTCGGGCGGCAAAGGAGCTGACCGGTGCCGAAGGCCTGGCCATCATGGCTCGGGGCGACGACGGAACGGCCGTCGAAGTGCTGGACAGCGTCCGCGTCCGGACGGGCGCGGACGACGCGTCGCTCGCCGCGTACGTAGCCGGTGTGGGAGCCGACCGACTGATCCTCCAGGTATCAGGACCGGCTCACGACTTCAGGCACGCGATCCGCCACCTGTGCAGTCTCGTAGCGCCCCGTGAGGCCACCGCCGAGAACCGCGCCCGTGCACTCTCCCTTCTGCGCCCGTCCCTGACGGCTGAGGACTGGCACCACGCCCTGCCCGTCCTCGCCGTACTGGAACCGGATGCCGTGCTCGGCGTACGGGACGTGGTGATGGCGCACCTCGGAATGCCGCGCCTCGATGACCCCCACGCCACGCCCATTTCGCCGGGGGCGGAACGCGCCCCCGCTGACGACCGGGCGTGACGCGCCTACGCTGAGGGAGTGACCAGCCACGCGCAGAACCGAGCCCGCGTCGTCCCCCTGCGCCCGCGTACGGCGGAGGCGGCCCCCGTACCCGAGAAGCAGGCCGGCAAGCAGGCCAAGGAACCCCTCTGGCGGCACCTCGTAGGGGACGTCCTGCGGCGCGAGCGGCTGGCGCAGGAGCGCACGCTGAAGGACGTGGCCGAGGCGGCCCGTATCTCCATGCCGTACCTCTCGGAGCTGGAGCGCGGCCGCAAGGAGGCGTCGTCCGAGGTCCTGGCCGCTGCCGCCGGGGCGCTCGGACTCGGGCTGGCCGATCTGCTCGCGCTCTCCCACGGCGAACTCGTCCGCCTCGACCGGGCACGGACCCGCCTGCGCCCTTCGGGGGGTACGGGCGACGGTACGGTGACCGCGCTGGCGGGGCGGAGCACGCGGGGGACCTGGGCGCGGCCGGGCGACGTGCGAATGGCCGCCTGACCACCGGTCAGACCCGCGCCCGGTGCTCCTGGTCCGTGGGCGCGGTGGGCGCGGTGGACTCGGTGTGCGGAGGGTGAGGGCGGTGCGCCGGGCTGGGACCGGTGTTACGCGGGGACCGTTCCGTGGCGAGCAGCGCCAACGCGACCACCGTCTGCACGGCCATGACGAGCGCCTGGGCGCGTGGCGAATCGACGCCCAGCAGCAACAGGCTTGAGTTGGCGGCGAAGTGGACCGCGATCGCCCCGGGGACGCCGGCGCGGTCGTAGGCGTAGCCGGCCAGCAGCGACATCGGGATGGCGCTCAGCATGAAGAGCAGCCCGCTCCACGAGGCCAGGCCGAATGTGGCGTGCACGGTCCCGTCGATGAAGAACAGCGGCAGGTGCCACACCGCCCAGATGGCCCCCAGGACCAGGCCCGTCCGGTACCGGCCCAGCGATGCGCGCAGGCGCGGATGGGCGGTACCGCGCCAGCCGGGCTCCTCCGCCAACGGACCGCCGATCAGCATGCCGACGAGGAACGCCGCTGGGCCGCCCGCGGTCCGTATCACGTCCTGTGCCTCCGGCAGGCTCACGGCCGGGCCGCCCCACAGGTGCGCCGCCAGTACGCCGGCCAGCACAGTGGCAGATGTCACCAGCAGGAGCGGCGCCACCCAGAACAGCCGCAGACCCAGCCGGAGCCTCACCGTGTGCTCAGGGACGGGGTGACCGCGGCGGGCGCGGTGCGCCCGGACCGCGAGGGCACCGATCGACGGGCCGAAGGCGCCGAACAGATAGGGCAGGACGGTGGGGGAGGACGTCGAGGATCCGCCGAGTCGGATCGCGACGAGCCAGGACGCCCAGCTCGTCGTGAAGGTGACGGCCAGAAAGAGTCCGAGGCCGCTGGGCCGCCCGATCGGACTTGTCGCATTCATGTCAATTTGCCTAACGGGTGTGATCGGGTGGGCCGTTGTCCGCGGCGACTGGCCCGCCGGTGCTCCGGCGGTTCCGCGCCCCTCATTGATATCAACTTCGAGAATGTTATCTCATGCGAGAGTATGAAGTCATGTCAACCGCCAACCTGCTCCTGCACCCGGTCCGGCTGCGCATCCTGCAGACGCTGCTCGGCTCCGGTCACCTGACCACCGCGCAGTTGCGCGTCCGACTGCCCGACATCGCGCCGGCCACCATGTACCGGCACATCGCCACACTCACCCGGGCGGGTGTTCTGGAGGTGGTGGGCGAGAGGCGGGTGCGCGGCGCCGTGGAGCGCAGCTACCGGGTCCGTCAGGAGATGAGCGTGGTCGGCCAGGACGCGCGGAAGGCGATGACGCTGGAGGACCATCGGCAGGCGTTCGCCGCGTTCTCGGGAGCCTTGCTGGCCGACTTCGACCGCTACCTCGCCCGGGACGACGCCGATCCCGCCGCGGACGGCGTCGCCTACCGGCAGGGCGCGGTCTGGCTCACCGAGGAGGAGTTCACCGAGCTGGTCACGGAGATCCAGGCGCTGGTCGCCTCGCGCTCCGACAAGGCCCCGGGCGACGGCCGTACCCGTCACCTCCTCAGCCTCGCCGTCGTACCGGACGAACCCGGAGAGCAGCCCGGTTGACCCCGCCCACGCCGCCAACCCGCCAACTCCTCCAGCCCTGCCCGCGCTGCCCGCGCCGTCAACTCCTGTCACTCCGCGTCCGGTTGTGGTCAGGGAACCCGGATCCTCCTCCGGCTCAGCACTTCGTCGGCGAGCCCGTACGCCACCGCCTCGTGCGGGGTGAAGACCCGGTCGCGGTCCATGTCCGCGCGCAGGGTCGCCACGTCGTGGCGGGTGTGCCGGGAGAGGATCTCCTCGACCTCGGAGCGGATCCGTACCATCTCCTTGGCCTGGAGGCTGAGGTCCGAGACCGTCCCCTGGTGACCGCCGCTCGCGGGCTGTCCCAGCAGCACCCTGGAGTGTTCGAGCACATGGCGCCGCCCGGGATCGCCGCCCGCCAGCAGTACGGCGGCGGTCGAGGCCGCCTGGCCGACGCAGAAGGTCGAGATCGGCGACCCGATGAACGTCATCGTGTCGTAGATGGCCATGAGCGAAGTGAACGATCCGCCGGGGGAGTTGAGGTAGAGCGAGATCTCGGTCCCCGGACCGGCGGACTCCAGGTGGAGCAGTTGGGCGATGACGACGTTGGCGACGCCGTCGTCGATCTCGGTGCCGAGGAAGATGATCCGCTCCGAGAGGAGCCGGCTGTAGATGTCGTACGCGCGCTCGCCCTGCGCGGTGCGCTCGACGACGGTCG
The DNA here is from genome assembly GCF_040685895.1 of Streptomyces sp. NPDC088124. Lineage (NCBI taxonomy): Bacteria > Bacillati > Actinomycetota > Actinomycetes > Kitasatosporales > Streptomycetaceae > Streptomyces > Streptomyces sp. NPDC088124. Next base: position 67,788 of record NZ_JBFBJB010000005.1, read on the forward strand.
GGATCGTGTACTGGCCCATGTCAGAGTCCCATCCGTCGCTGCGCGCCGGCCGGCCGTACGTCGGCGAGCGACGAGACGACCCGGTCGACCATGCCGTACTCCCTGGCCTGCTCGGCGGTGAACCACCGGTCGCGGTCGCCGTCGCGGGAGACCGTCTCCACGGCCTGGCCGGTGTGCTCCGCCGTGATCCGCTCGATGGCCCCCTTCATGAATTCGAGGTTCTCGGCCTGGATCGCGATGTCGGCCGTGGTGCCGCCGATACCCGCCGACGGCTGGTGCATCATGATCCGCGCGTTCGGCAGCGCGGCACGCTTCCCCCTCGCCCCCACCGTGAGCAGGAACTGCCCCATGCTCGCGGCGAAGCCGATGGCGAGCGTGGCGACGTCGTTCGGGATGAGCCGCATCGTGTCGTAGATCGCCAGTCCGGCCGTCACGGAGCCGCCAGGGCTGTTGATGTAGAGCCCGATGTCGCCGCGCGGATCCTCGGCGGACAGGAGCAGCAACTGCGCGCAGACCCGGTTCGCGGAGACATCGGTGACCTCGGTGCCGAGCACGACGATGCGCTGGGTCAGCAGCCGCGCGGCGAGATGATCGTCGAACGGGGTGGTCGCCGCCGCCGTGCCCTGCTCGGCGGCGCGCGGGCTCGGCGCGAAATCCCAGTCGGTGACGAGTGGAGACATCGGTCCTCCTCGATGTGGTGCGACGCCGGTCGCCGCGCCCTCGTCCCCACCCTTGCCCGGCCACCGCCCTGCCGCCGGGTCGCTCTGCCGGCAGCAGATCAGCCAACGGCAGAGCGGCAGTTGGCGGCGGCCCCGGGTCAGGCGGGCTCGGGCGTCCGGGCCTCGCCCCGGAACACCTGCTCCGTATGCCAGGTGACATGCTCCGGGTCCACGCCGGCGCTGCCGTGCTGCGGACCGAGGAGGGCCCGTCCGCTCAGGTCGAGCACATGGCTCCGCGCGGCGCGGCCACGGCCGACGAACTCCCGGGAGACGGTGATCCGCCGGCCCCGGTCCAGCCCCAGCACTCCTCGGTCGAAAAGCTTGTGGTGCAGCGAGCACAGACACAGCGCGTTGGACAGCTCGTCGGGACCCCGGAACGCCCACCACCGCACGTGCGCGGCTTCCAGCCCGACCGGCACCCCGCCGAGGGAACCGTCGAAGCCGCAGAAGGCGCACCGGTATTCGTACGCGACGAGCACCTGTCTGCGCAGCTCGACACCGCGCCGCCGGTCCTCCCGTACGGCGGGGGCGGCAGCCGACCCGACGGCGGCGTCCAACTCCAGGTCGAGACCGACGTCGTTGGCGATGTCCGCGTGGAGCGACGGCGGGAAGTGCGTGTCCAGCAGCAGATGTACGAGCCGCCCGAGCAGCCCCGGGTCCGCGTCCAGCGCGGCCCGCAACTCCGGCACGAGCCGCCCCGCCGCCCCGCTGTCGCGCAGCGCCCGCACCCCCGTGCCGGGGCTCGGGTCACCGGTGTCGGTCCGTACGGCCCACACCCCGTCGCTGACGAGGTGGTGGAACGGGTACGCGGGCGATGTCGGGTTCGGGGGACCGTAGTTGCGCAGCAGCTCGCTCAGGTCGCGCTCGATGTCGGAGTAGCGCAACGCCCGCTCCGGTCCGTGCCGGAACCGCCCCAGCGCGTACAGCATCAGCAGCGGCTTGTGCGGCGCGCGCACCCCGTTGCTCGTCCACTGCCGCAGACTTCCCACCCGCTCCATCCAGTCCATGACAGGCGACTGTAGGCACTGCCGCCTCGACGGGGCGCACCCGGTCCACCCCGGGGTCAGGCGGCCCCGGGCACCCACACCACCCGCGCCGTGGTGTCCTCGCCCCGGCCGAACCTCCCGACGGCACGGTCCAGCGAGCGCACACTCATCCGGATGCCGCCGGAAGCACTCACGATCTCGGCATGCTCCTCGAACGCCATCCCCCACGCGGCGACCCACGCGTCAGCGTCCTCGGGGCCGGTGCCCTCGGGCTCGTACGTCTGGATGACGGCGAAGAGCCGGGGCGCGGTGAGGGCCACCAACTCGTCGGCCAGGGCTTTGAATTCGGCGCGGGTGAGGGGTGGGTCGCTGGGGACGGAAGGGGTGGGGGCTGCTGGTTCGGCTGACATCATGTCCTCCTACTGAGCGTGATTAATTCGAAGCTGTGCGTATTGGTATCCTGAGATCGATCGCGCCCACTTTCAAGTGGACAGTCCATTTTTCACGCGGACGGGTCATGGCAATGCGCCCAGAGCTACGGATGGGTACTGGAGGGGCCAATGGGACGGAACATGGAGATCGGAACGTCGGTGGTGCGGCGCTGGCAGCTCGCGGCGTCGTTGAAGGGGCTACGCGAGAGTGCCGACTTGACCCAGGAAGCAGCGGTTGAGCGGCTTGCGTTGCTGCCAGGGCGCTGGTCGCGGTCGAAACTGTCCCGGATCGAGAATCGGGAGCACAACATCAAGCCGCGCGAAGTGGAGCAGATGCTCGATGCCTACGGCGTCACGGACGCACAACTCCGCGATGGTCTCGTGGAACTGGCTGCGGCCTCGTCGGAGCCCGGCTGGTGGACTGGCTTCGCCAACGCTCTGCCGCAGGACATCAAGCCGCTGTTGAGTATGGAGGACAGCCTCGTCCAGCTCCGGAGCTTTCAGCCTCAACTGGTGAACGGGCTTCTGCAGACCGCCGAATACGCCCGCGCCGTCATGCTCGCGGCTGACCCCGGAGCCTGTTCCGAGGAGGAGCTGGAACGCAAGGTTGCTGCTCGCATGATCCGGCAGCATGTGCTCCAGAGGAAGCCTGCTCTGAACGCGCACTTCATCTATGACCAGGCTGTCCTGGACCATGTCATTGGAGAGCCGGAGGTCATGCGAGGCCAGTTGCGGAAGCTGCTGAGCATGGCCGAGCACCCGAACATCTCGATCCAGATCCTCTCGCGTGATGTGGGCGGGAGCCCTGGTCTGGAAGGCCCGTTCTCGATCCTGACGTTGCCTGCGCCTATGCCCGACATCGGCTATACGGAAGGCCCGGCGGGCATGTTCTACGTCGAGGACCGCGAACATGTACGAGCATGGACGCTGAAGTTCGGCATCCTCACCGAACGGGCCCTTTCCCAGGCCGAGTCCAGGGACGCGATCGCCGACGCGGTCAAGCTGTACGCATGACGACAGGAGCCGTCACATGACGCAGACAGATCCGTTGAAGCAGGCGCGCTGGCGCAAGAGCAGTTACTCGGGCGGAGGAGGCGACACCGGCGGCGACTGCGTCGAGACCGCCCTCCTCCCCGACGGCCGCGTGGCGTTCCGCGACAGCAAGCGTCCGGAGGCGGCTGTAGTGTTCTTCGGCCGTGCGCAGACGGTGTTCTGGCTCCGGTACGTCAAGGCTGGCGAACCCGGCGACGTGGCCGGCTGAACCAGCGCGCGGCCTTGCCGGCCGAGTCCTGGGACGCGACCGCCGATGCGGCGAACCGCACGCGCCGTCCCGTCGCGGTCGTGCTCCTATCCCGCGCGGGAGCCGTTTCCTGGCTCCGGGGCACCAATGCGTAGGGCAGGGGCAGTTCCAGGCGGCTGAGGTGGGGGCGCACTTCACCAGCGCCACGGAGTGGAAGAGCGTCCCCCGGTAGTGGCCGCGTCTGCGGTCAGCGGTGTCGCTCCCAGCGTTCCGCGAACGGCACAGCCTCGGCCAGGGGCCGGTCACGGTAGCCCCCGGTACTCGGCGACTCTGCAGCCAGAAGTCGTGATCGTCCAGAACGGGAAAGCGCCTTCGGCGTGCCCCTCGACCTCCACGATTCACGCTCCGGGCTGGCCGGAAGGCCGATCAGGGAGCGGACGTTCGATTGAAGGCGGCGAATCAAACCAGCGCCACGCACTGGCTGTGGGCGGCTCATAGCAGGGTGGCGGCAATGTCGCCGCGACGGGAAGCTTCTAGTTTCCGGCCTGTGCTGCCTCTTCAGGGGTTCCGTATGCCTTGACCGCCGGGATTTCTTTCAAGGGGTTGTTCTCGCAGCCGAGGACTTCGGTGGCTTTTCTGGTCACACGGTAGAGGATGGTCAATTGTTGGTCTATGGTTTCCTGGTCAACTTTCGTTCCGATATTGAGTGTGTTCGATCCCGCTGTGAGTAGAGAAACTTGGCTTGACGGATTGCGCAATTTTCCGGGCAGGCTGCACTGCACGCGAAGTTCCGTGATGATGTCGTTCGCTTCGCCGAGCGCACCGTTCAGGTTGTAATAGCTGACCTTTCCTGGTAAATCACTTTTTGTCGATCCGTCACGAGCAGTCCATGAGAGTTCGAATCCCAGGGACCCGTCGAGGCGCCCGTCCTTCGGGGCAATTGAACAAATCTGGGTCGTGAGCTCTGTCTTTCCGGGCCTCCACTCCTTCAATTTATCTGACAATTTCTCCGGAAGTCGGTCATTTGTGTTGTAAATGGTGGTCTTGTACTGATCTGTGCGGAGCGCCTTCTGTAGAAGATTATGTGTTTCGGTATTTTTGGAAACGTCGCAAAGGTCTTCTTTCGGTGGGGCGGATTCATTGGCTGCGCAGGAGGTCGCACTCAATATGCACGCCGCAATAATGATGGATGCGCTGAGAAGTTTACGGTTTGTTGAGATGGGCTTCGGCTGCCTCTCGTCCTTGGCTGTGGCCAACATTCGCCTCCCTCTTTGCTGATTCGAATGAGCTGTCCTTCGTGTCGCCCGCCGAGGCGCCGCGTTCGTTGGCGGCCAGGTTCATCTGGTCCGCGAGCCGTACCGTGCCTAAGGTCGACGCGGCCACCGCGAAGTCCGTGCGCCACGACCCGGATCTCCCCAACGTGGAGAACTCGTACACCAGCAACATCATGGACGCGGTGAAGGCGGTCACCGAGTTCGACCAGGACGTCAAGACCGCCCTGAGAAGATCAACGCGGGCGAGGCATCGGAGAAGGCCTTCTTCAGGCCGGTGCCGGTGTCCCACCCCTTGAACTCCGCCACGGCGACACGCGTGGGCTCGTCAGCCGCGTCGGCGGCCTTCCTGGTGCCCGGTTCGAGCTGGTTCTCTATGGTGTTGGCCGCCTTCTTCTTCGCGGCGGGGACCGTGGCCAGATCAGGATCGCCGACTCCGGGCGACGCGGGACCGCCGCGGTCGAGTTGATTGAGCCGCGTGTCCGACGACTGGCGTTCGGCCACCGTCCGCTTCTGCTGAGCCCATTCTTCCTCGAACGACATCGTTCCCTCTCGGTGCGCGGCCCGGCGGATCCGAGCGGACCCAACTGAGTCCGGGGCACTGCGTGACACAGTGCCCCGGACTCGGGAGATCATTTTAATCAGTCTTGGGAAAAGGACGCGGTTCCCTCCCCGGATCACACACGTCATGCGCGCTATTCGCACACCGGTCGCGCACGTGACATCGGGCCGTGTTGGCGTCGCCGCCGCCGTCGAAAAGCCTCGGGCGCCGGTGACGGAAGGTCTCACGCCCCGCCCCGCGCCGTCCCGATCGGGGACGAGACGCCCGTGCCGCCCAGGCCGCAGTAGCCCGCCGGGTTCCGCGAGGTTCAACGCGTCCGGCGTATGGGGCAGGGCAGGTCGGGGCTGCTGCGGTTGGGGGAGCACGTCACCAGCGAGACCGAGTGGAAGACCGTTCCCTTGAGGTAATGGCCGAGTGACACGTCGCCGCCTTCCGTCAGACGTTCGACCGCCGATTGCCGCAGGAGCGCGAGGCGGGCCGCCTCCCGCTCCTCTGCGGATGTGAATCGTGACGCGAGTTCTGCGAGCCGGAGCGCCAGCCACTCCCCGGCCTCCTTCGGTTCCCGCCAGGTGCCCTGGATCACCGACGCCCGCTTCATCAGCCAGTGTGCCGTTTGGAGGGGCGGCACTTCCGTGGTCGGGAATGCAGCCACGGCCTGGCGATATCGCTCGATCACCTCCAGGGGACTGCTCGCTGTCGGCGGTGCGCCGGGAGGGCGCCGTAAGCTCTCTTTGTCGAACATGGCCTTCTCGCCCAGCCAGGTGTACCCGTGGATGTGCATGGCCGCTCCGTCCTCGGGAGGGAGGCGGCTCCGCCCGTTGGTGTGGTCGGCGTACGGGCGAGGCCGCCTGGCAGGCGGATTGACAGCTACGCGGAGAGGCCGAAGCGGGCCGGATCGATACCGGCCGCGCTCAGCTCCTGCGTGGTGAACCGCAAGGGCACGGCATCCGGATTTTTGCTGTCTCCCAGTGCCCACGCGTCCGGCCCGATCCTGGCGAGAGTTACGCAGGACTCGCCGTCCGGATGTGTGTTGCCTCCGCACGCCCTGCCGAACCGGGCTCCGGTGATGTCAAGGCCGTAAAGGTCGGTCATCTGCTCCTCCGTAGGTGAAACATCAGGGGTTGACACCGCTGATGTTTCACCTACGGAGGAGGGGCTTCTAGGACCTTTCGCGTTGGTGCAAGAATTCGTCCCGCACACCTTCGACCAGGGCCGTCATGGCATCGCCGAAAACCGCTACGGCTGCGAAGCGTTCGAAGGTGTCGGCGTACAGCTGCACGTCCTTCGGGTCGCGCGTCGTGACCTCCGAGTGGAACGTCTCCACAATTACCAGTCGGTCGTCGTGCATGCTGAAGCAGGTCATGGGGAAATCCGGCATCCGTGGTCCGCTCGGTACGACTCCCAGCGAGACGTTGGGTAGCCGGGACACGGATACGAGCCGGTCCATCTGCAGCGCCATGACGGCGGGTTCACCGATGCGCCATCTGAGGACGTGCTCGCAGATCAGGAAGTGGAACGATCGGCCTGGGCGGTAGAGGGCCGATTGCCGTTCGAGACGGGCGGCCACGGTCTTGGCCCGCGTCTCCTCCGGCAGTGCCGGAGGCAGGGAGAACACGGCCGACACGTACTCAGGGGTTTGGAGAAGTCCTGGGATGAGCTGGCCCTGGAACAGCCTGAGTTCGGTCGTGGCCCCCTCGATGGCCCGGAGGCTATTCTGGTGCTTCCAAGGGCCCATACGCCGAAGCAGCCGCCATGCGGTGGCCTCTGTGGCTTCGGCACGGGCCGTCGTGAGGAGCTTTTCCTTCACCTCTCGGCTGACGCCTATGGCGGTCAGCACGAGATCCACGTCCTGGACGGTCGGCAGGACCTTGCCGGTTTCGATTTTCGAGAGCTTGCCGGCGGACATGGAAGCCCTACGGGCCACGGCTTCACCCGTGAGCCCGGATGTGTTCCGCAGCGCCCGCAGGGCTTTCCCGATCGAGTCCGAGGTCAGCGGTGCCGCTCCCAGTACTCCGCGAAGGGCACGGCTTCGGCCAGAGCCCGGTCACGGTGGGCGCGGTATGCGGCGGTTCTGGCGGCGGGCAGCGGGTCCGCGCCGAGGAAGGCGCCCTCGGGCGTGTAGTGCATCCGGAACACGTGCTGGTCGTCGAAGAGCCAGAAGTCGTGGTCGGGCAGACCGGAGACCGGGCTCTCCGCGGTGTCGATGATGCCGATGGTCTCGCCTGCCGTGATGTTGCCGGGGTAGGCGGCGAGTTCGTAGCGCAGGTAGTCGGTCAGGGGCGAACGCAGTACATGGACGCGGGACACGGCCTTGCCCTTGTCCGTCATGGACCGCACCCAGGGGTTGTCGTACCACTCGGGGCCCATCTCCCCGCCGGCCAGGAAGCGTTCGTACTCCTCGCGTTCCTCCGCCACGTCGTAGACGGCGAGTGTCTCCAGGCGGAAGGCGGTCCGCTCGAAGGTCTCGAAGAGCCGGGCGAACGCCTCACCGCTGAGCACGGAAGTACTCCTCCAGCAGGGTGGCGGGCACCAGCACGGCGGTCTCGCCCTCGGGCAGATCGAGTTGTGCCAGCCGCTCGGGGTCGGTGACGACTTGCCCCTGGACGACGTAGTTCTGCTCGCTCTCGGTGCCCCATAAGGTCGGGCACGATCCGTTCTTGCAGTCCGGGGACCCCGTCAGCTTCCGTAGCATCGTCACTCCTTGCGCAGGCGCTTGCCCGATCTGTCGATCCGATGCTCCCGAGAGGGACGCGACGCGGTCAAGCGCTGATCCTTTCCAGAACGGGAAAGCGGCTGCGATGGGGTGACCTGCTGACTCAAGGGACTCAGGCAGTGCGCGGAACGAAGGAGAGGTGCGTCTCCTCCGCGTCGACGGCCATGTCGAGCCTCGCGTCCAGCGCCCCGGCCAGGGCGCGCATCAGCCCGTGCTCACGCTCGCCCCTTGAACGTCCGGTGGTGCGGTGCCGGGCTCACTCGCCGGCCGGCGCCACCCCGATCGGGCAGGAGACGCCCGTGCCGCCCAGGCCGCAGTAGCCCGCCGGGTTCTTGTCCAGGTACTGCTGGTGGTCCGCCTCCGCCACGTAGAAGGGGCGGCCCTCCGACGGGAGGATCTCCGTGGTGATCGTCTTGTAGCCGCTGCCCGTCAGGACCTGCTGGTACGAGGCGCGGGAGGCCTCCGCCGCCTCCGCCTGGGCGGGGGAGTGGGTGTAGATCGCCGAGCGGTACTGCGTGCCCACGTCATTGCCCTGGCGGAAGCCCTGGGTCGGGTTGTGGGACTCCCAGAAGACCTTCAGCAGCTCGGCGTACGAGACGGTCTTCGGGTCGAAGACGACACGGACCGCTTCGGTGTGCCCCGTCAGGCCCGAGCAGACCTCGTCGTACGTCGGGTTCGGGGTGAAGCCGCCCTGGTAGCCGACGAGGGTCGTCCAGACGCCGTCCGTCTGCCAGAACTTGCGCTCGGCACCCCAGAAACACCCCAGGCCGAAGTCCGCGACCTCCAGGCCCTCGGGGTACGGACCCACCAAGGGGTTGCCGAGGACCGTGTGGCGGGCCGGCACCGCGAACGCGGGCTCCGGCCGGCCGCGCAGGGCCTGCTCGGGGGTGGGCAGCTCGGGGGTGCGGCGGGACAGGAACATGGTCGGCTCTCCTCGGCTGGGGGTCTGTTCCTGACAACGTGTGGATCACCTGGCGCATTCCGGCGCCGGGAGCGGGCACGTGCGGGAGCGCGGGCACAGGGGGCCAGGGCCGCGCCCTTGAGCCGGGCCGCCCCGCGTCCCCGTCCACTCCGGCGGGGGCGGTCCCGGATCCGTCAGCGCGGGAGCGTCGCCGGGTTGCCGCCGTTCGCCTCGTAGCCCGCCACCGCCAGCGCCCGGTAGACCGTGTAGTTCGCCGCCGGGTCCGCCTCGTGCGTCCACGGGAGCGCGCCGACATGGCCGTCCACCTGCACGAGCTGGTTCATCGCCTCCGACCAGCGCTCGCACCGTACGAGGAAGAAGACCAGCAGGTGCCGTACGTGCGCGAGCATCGGGTCGTCCGGGCGTGCCGCGTGGACCGCGAAGAGCGCGCCCTCCACCGCCTTCGTCACCACCGCGCTCTGGTAGAAGCCGCGCACCAGGTTGACCTCGGGGAGGTGCTCGTACACCGCGAAGAGCGGCAGCGCCGCCAGCAGAGAGCCCTGTGGGGCGCGGGCCGCGGCCGCCGTCGCGAACTCGTCGGCCTCGTCGCGCGAGCCGTGCCACTTCTCGCACGCGTAGTGCAGCGCCGCCAGATGCGCGCCCATGTGCGCCGGGGCCCGGTCGATCACCTTCGCCCAGAGCAGGTCGAACTCCTCGCGGGAGTAGCCGAGTCCGCGCGCCACGGCCAGCTCCACGATGTACGGAACCGGGTCGCCCGGCGCCAGCAGCGCCGCCTGGCCGCAGACCGTACGCGCCTCCTCCAGGATGATCCGGAAGTCGTCCGTCCCCGCCGCCGACGACCGCCACGCCTGCTGCACCAGGAACTCCGCGTGCACCGCCGCCCCGCCCGCGTCCTTCGGCGCCTCCGACCGCCACGCCCGCAGCCACGCGCCCCCGACCCCGGGTCGCTGCTGGAGCTCCAGCGACGCCGCCCCCGCGAACGCCTGCACCCGCTGCCAGCGCACCTCGCCCTCCTTGCCCGTCCCGGCGAGGAGCTGCGACGCCGCGCGCCAGTCCTGGGTCCCCTGGACGACATCGAGCACGTCGAGCAGGTCCTGGTCGGGGCCGGGCATCCGGATGTCCAGCTCCTCCTGCCGGACGAACCCGTACGCGGCCGGGTCGGCGGCGTCCGGCGATCCGGGGGCGACCTGGCGGATACCACCGCCACGGCGCCTGACGTACGGGGCGATGACCGCGGCCAGCAGGCCCATCGCGAGCAGGACCCAGAGAATCTCCATGCGTCCATTGTCCCGGACGCGGTCCGGTACCGAATCCCCTGTGGACAACCCTGAGTCACGCGCGGGGCCACGCCCCCTCACGTGTGGGGCCCCGCGCGTCCACGGGCGCCGGTCCCACGGCGCTACCCTCGGCCCATGAGCCACGAGCACTCCAGCGACCAGCATCGTTTCGAGACCCTCGCCATCCACTCGGGGAACACCGCCGACCCCCTCACCGGGGCGGTCGTACCACCGATCTACCAGGTGTCCACGTACAAGCAGGACGGGGTGGGCGGCCTGCGCGGCGGTTACGAGTACAGCCGCAGCGCCAACCCCACCCGTACCGCCCTGGAGGAGAACCTCACGGCCCTGGAGGGCGGCCTGCGCGGGCTCGCCTTCGCGTCCGGGCTCGCCGCCGAGGACTGCCTGCTCCGTACGCTGCTGGTCCCCGGCGACCATGTCGTCATCCCCGACGACGCCTACGGCGGCACCTTCCGGCTCTTCGCGAAGGTCGTCTCCCGCTGGGGTGTGGACTTCTCGGTCGCGGACACCTCCGACCCGGCGGCCGTACAGGCCGCACTGACCCCCCGCACCAAGCTGATCTGGGTCGAGACCCCCTCCAACCCGCTCCTCAACATCACCGACATCGCGGCCCTCGCGGCCGTCGCGCGCACGTCCAGGGCGCGGCTCGTCGTCGACAACACCTTCGCCAGCCCGTACCTCCAGCAGCCCCTCGCGCTCGGCGCGGACATCGTCGTCCACTCGACGACCAAGTACATGGGCGGGCACTCCGACGTCGTCGGCGGCGCGCTGATCACCGAGGACGAGGCGCTGGGCGACGCGTTGGCGTACCACCAGAACGCGATGGGCGCCGTCGCCGGGCCGTTCGACGCCTGGCTCGTGCTGCGCGGCATCAAGACGCTCGCCGTCCGCATGGACCGGCACTGCGAGAACGCCATGCGCGTCGCGGAGATGCTCGCCGCTCACCCGCGCGTCTCCCAGGTCCTCTACCCGGGGCTGCCCGACCACCCCGGCCACGAGACCGCCGCCAAGCAGATGAAGGCGTTCGGCGGGATGGTCTCGTTCCGGGTCGCGGACGGCGAGGAGGCGGCGGTCGGGGTCTGCGACCGCGCGAAGCTCTTCACGCTGGGCGAGTCCCTGGGCGGTGTCGAGTCGCTGATCGAGCACCCGGGCCGGATGACGCACGCCTCGGCGGCGGGCTCGCCGCTGGAGGTGCCCGGCGACCTGGTCCGGCTGTCCGTGGGGATCGAGTCGGGCGACGACCTGCTGGCCGATCTCCGGCAGGCCCTCGGCTGAGGCCGACCGCCGCCCCTTCGGGAGTTCGGGAGGGGCTGCCGGCCGTTTCCCCGGCTCTCACCAGCCTTCCAGCGGCGGTGTCGTCCGCGCGGGCGGCGGTGCCCACGGGTGCACGTCCCACGCCCATACGGTGAAGACGATCACCGCCGCCAGCAGTACCGCCCACACCACCCGGCGCGCGGCCCGGCGCCTGCGCAGCATCCGTTCGCCGCGCCGGGCCGCCCGCGCCACAAGACCGGCGGGGACGGCCGGGCGCGGCAGGTCGAGCAGCCGCCGTATCTCCGCCTCCTTGCGGCTCGTACCGCTCACGGCCCCGCCTCCCCGCGCGGGGCCGTCCGCCGCAGCGCCGACATCGCGCGGGCGCAGAGGGCGCGGGCCCGGTCCTCGGGGAGGCCGAGGAGGGACGCGGTCTGCTCCTCGGTGAGGCCCTCGTACAGCTGGAGTACGAGGACCAGCCGCTCCTGCGTGCCGAGCCCGGCCAGCACTCCGCCCTCCCCGCCCGCCCGGCGCCCGACCCACCGGCCACCCCACCGCCCGGTCCACCGGCCCGGCCGCCGGACGCGCCACGCCTCCTGGGCGAAGCGCAGCGCCAGCTCCCGGCGGGTGCGGTCGTACGGGTCCTCGTCGCGCAGCTGGTCCCACTCCGCGTACGTACGGGCCAGCGCGGCCTCCAGCAGGCGCTGTGCGCGCGGGGTCGCGGTGGGCGGTTCGGCGGTCAGCAGCGCGGCCGTGTGCAGCAGTCGGCCGGCCGCGCCCGCCGCGAAGACCTCGAACTCCCGGGCGCGGCGGCGATCCGTGGCCGCGCGCCGCTCTCGCACGACCTCATATCAGGCCAGCCGGGCCGCGAGGTCAAGAGGGCATCGGCACCGGGACCGGGACCCGGAGCGCGCCGGGCTCAGGCGCCGGGGTGCCCGCCCTCCGCCGGGCCCGCCGCCTTCGGAGCACTCTCCGCACCAGCACCAGCACCCGCACCCGTGCCGGTATCCGTATCGGCGCCCGGCTCCGCTTCCGCTTCCGTCTCCGACTCGGCGTCGGGCTCCGTGCCCGGCTGCTCGCCGGACGGCTGCCCCGCAGCCCTTGCCGAGAACGCGCCGTTGAGACGGGTGAGCAGCGTGGTGAAGGAGTTCCGCTCGTCCTCCGTCCAGTCCGCCGTGACCTGAGCCATCAGCGCGCGCCGCGAGGAACGCACCTCGTCGAGTCTGGCCAGCCCGCGCGCCGAGAGCTGGAGCACCACCGCGCGGCCGTCCTCCGGGTGCGAGGTGCGCTTGACCAGACCGGTGTCGACCAGCGGCGCGACCTGCCGGGTCACCGTCGAGGAGTCGATACCCATCCCGGCGGCCAGCGCCTTGACGCCCATCGGGCCTTCCTGGTCGAGCCGGTTGAGCAGCAGATACGCGGCACGGTCCATCGAGTTGCGGACCTGGCCGACACCGCCGAGCCGGGTCTGTTCGGCCCGCCGGGCGAAGACGGCCACCTGGTGCTGGAGGGCATCGAGGAGGGCGGCGTCGTCCGATGGCTCGACAGGCCGCTCCCGGGAAGCCGACGCAGCGGAAGTCATGTCCTGAATGGGGGGCATGGCTGGGGGCTCTTTCGTGCGGGGGTCGGTTGGTGGGGGAAAGAGTACGCGGCCGGACCCCGCACCGTACCTGCCCTGTGGAAACCGGGTGAAGGAGAAGTGCGCGGGGCGTGCGCGGGCGCCCGCCGGCCACCGGCGGACCGGGTCGGGCCCGGCCCCGCCCGGCGTGAGCTGCGAGACTTGCCGTATGAGCTTCCGCACGTCGCGCCCCTCCCACCACACCCTGATGCTCGACGACATCCGAGGGGCCCAGAAGATGCTCTCCGGGGTCGCCCGGACCACCGCGATGGAAGGCAGCAGGCACCTCAGCGGCCTGGTCGGCGCACCGGTCCTGTTCAAGTGCGAGAACCTCCAGCGCACCGGCTCCTTCAAGCTGCGCGGCGCCTACGTACGGATCGCCGGGCTCTCCCCCGAGGAGCGCGCCGCGGGCGTCGTCGCCGCCAGCGCCGGGAACCACGCCCAGGGCGTCGCCCTCGCCTCGACGCTGCTCGGCGTCCGCTCGACGGTCTTCATGCCGGTCGGCGCGCCCCTGCCCAAGGTGGCGGCCACCCGCGACTACGGCGCGGAGGTACGGCTGCACGGCCAGGTCGTCGACGAGACCCTGGCCGCCGCGCAGGAGTACGCGCGGGACACCGGCGCGGTCTTCATCCACCCCTTCGACCACCCGGACATCATCGCCGGACAGGGCACGGTCGGCCTGGAGATCCTGGAGCAGTGCCCCGAGGTGCGGACCATCGTCGTGGGGATCGGCGGCGGCGGTCTCGCGGCCGGCATCGCCGTCGCCGTGAAGGCGCTGCGCCCCGACATCCGGCTGATCGGTGTGCAGGCGGCCGGGGCGGCCGCGTACCCGCCCTCGCTGCGCGCGGGGCGGCCGGTCTCCGTGGACCCGCTCCCCACCATGGCCGACGGGATCAAGGTGGGCCGGCCGGGCGACATCCCCTTCCGGATCGTCCAGGAGCTGGTGGACGAGGTGCGTACGGTCTCCGAGGACGAGCTCTCCAGCGCCCTGCTGCTCTGCCTGGAGCGGGCGAAGCTCGTCGTCGAACCGGCCGGTGCCAGTCCGGTGGCCGCGCTGCTCGGCGACCCGGCGGCGTTCCGCGGCCCGGTCGTCGCGGTGCTCTCGGGCGGAAACGTCGACCCGGTGCTGATGCAGCGCATCCTGCGCCACGGCATGGCGGCGGCGGGGCGCTATCTGAGCCTCCGGCTGCGGGTCACGGACCGGCCCGGCGCACTCGCCACGATGCTCGGCGTGCTGTCGGTGGCCGACGCCAATGTCCTGGACGTGAGCCATGTACGGACGGATCCGCGCCTCGGGCTGACGGAGGCGGACGTCGAGGTGCACCTGGAGACGAAGGGGCCCGCGCACTGCGCGGAGGTCGCGGCGGCGCTGCGCGAGGCCGGCTACACGATCCTCGGGTGACGCCGGCACCGACGCCGTACGGCAAGGCGGGCGGGCGGAAAACGGACCGGGCCGGTCCGCCCGACGGGATGTCGGGCGGACCGGCCCGGTCACGCAGGCGCGGATGCGAGAGCAGGTGCCGGCGCGAGAGCGAGCGGTGACGCGGGCGTGGGCGTCGGCTCAGGCCTGGTACGGCTTGGCCTCAAGGATCTTCACCTTGGCCTTGTTGCCGTTCGGGAGCTCGTACTCCGCGCTCTCGCCGATCTTCTTCCCGTTCACCCCGCTCCCCAGCGGGGACTGCGGCGAATACGTCTCGATCTCGGAGCTGGCGTACTCGCGCGAGGCGAGCAGGAAGTCCAGGGTGTCGTCCGGGTCGCCGTCGAAGGCGATCGTCACGACCATGCCGGGAGCGACCACACCACTGGCCGTGGGTGCCTCGCCGACCTTCGCGTTCTCCAGGAGCTGGGTGAGCTGGCGGACACGCAGCTCCTGCTTGCCCTGCTCCTCCTTGGCCGCGTGGTACCCGCCGTTCTCCCGCAGGTCGCCCTCCTCGCGGGCAGCAGCGATCTTCGTGGAGATCTCCGTGCGCGCGGGACCAGACAGGTACTCCAGCTCGGCCTTGAGCTGGTTGTACGCCTCCTGGGTGAGCCAGGTGACGTTCTCGCTGGTCTGGGTCACTGGTGCTCCTCGTAGGTGCTGGGGATACAAAGCAACGCCCTACCCAGAAGCATGTGCCGTCTCGGGTGGGCGAAACCACGAGCCTAACAATTTCGTGGCCCAAGGGGGAGGACAATTGCCGTCAGAAATACATCGGCGCAGGTCAGCGCGGAACCCACCGCACCACACGGCGGGTCACTTCAAGGGTCACCTCAGGGGCACTTCACAGCCGCCGGCCCACCCGCTCAGTCGGACGTGCAGCCCACCAGTTCGGTACTGGTCGCACTCTCCGTGGTACGGATCGTGACCACCTCGTCGATCCGGGTCTCACCGGGCCCGAAGCGCACGTCCTTGCGGCCCACCTCCGCGGCGCTCTCCGCGAGCGAGCGCAGGGTGCAGCTGCCGCTCGCGTCCCGGTCCTTGCGGACCTCCAGATGCGCCTCGACCTCGGTCGCGGAAATGCGCTTGAACTTGATGAGCTCTCCGGAGACACTCCGGTCGATCACGTAGTGGTAGCCGTACCAGCCGAGCAGGACGACCAGCAGGCCGCCGAGGACCGCGCCCAGGCGGCGCAGCCGCCGGTCCGCGAGCTCGTCGGCGGAGCGGCCGTACCGTCCTGCGGGGAGCTCCTCGCGTACCGCCGCCATGATCGTTCCTCTCGGACAGGGACAGCCGGAATTTCCGTCCCCCGATATCCGTCACTATAGAAGCCGACCAAAGCGACACATCACTGAGGATCGAGTCTTGACTGAGCAGCTGCGGCTGATGGCCGTTCACGCCCACCCCGACGACGAGTCGAGCAAGGGCGCGGCCACTATGGCCAAGTACGTGTCCGAGGGGGTGGACGTGCTGGTCGTGACCTGCACGGGAGGCGAGCGCGGCTCCATCCTCAACCCCAAGCTCCAGGGTGACGCCTACATCGAGGCGAACATCCACGAGGTGCGCAAGAAGGAGATGGACGAGGCCCGGGAGATCCTGGGCGTCCAGCAGGAATGGCTCGGGTTCATCGACTCGGGGCTGCCCGAGGGCGACCCGCTGCCGCCACTCCCCGAGGGCTGCTTCGGGCTGGAGGACCCGGAGGTCGCGGCGGGCCGGCTGGTCCGGTCGATCCGCGCGTTCCGGCCGCAGGTCATCACCACGTACGACGAGAACGGCGGGTATCCGCACCCCGACCACATCATGACCCACACCATTTCCATGATCGCGTTCGACGGCGCGGCGGACAAGGAGAAGTTCCCCGAGGAGGACTTCGGCCCGGTGTGGCAGCCCGAGAAGCTCTACTACAACCAGGGCTTCAACCGGCCGCGTACGGTCGCGCTGCACGAGGCGCTGCTCGCCCGCGGTCTGGAGTCCCCGTACGGCGAGTGGCTGGAGCGGTGGAAGGAGATCGAGCGCGTGGAGCGGACGCTGACCACGTACGTCCCCTGCGCGGACTTCTTCGAGATCCGCGACAAGGCGCTGATCGCGCACGCCACGCAGATCGACCCGGACGGCGGCTGGTTCCGTATCCCGATGGACGTCCAGCGCGAGGTGTGGCCGACCGAGGAGTACGAGCTGGCGAAGTCGCTCGTCGATACCTCCCTCCCCGAGAGCGACCTCTTCGCGGGCATCCGCGACAATGCCTGATATGTATGCGACCCAGGCAATGACGCAGCTCGTTCCCCTCGCCCAGGAGCTGGACGAGAACAAGGTGACGCCCGGTGTGCTCGGCTTCATCGTGTTCGCGGTGATGGCGGGCGGCGTGTGGCTGCTGATGAAGTCGATGACCCGCCACATGGGCCGGGTCGACTTCGAGGAGGCCCCGGAGCCGCAGCCGCAAGCGACCGCCGGGCAGCAGCGGGCGACCTCGGGCGGGAAGTAGCCGCACGGACGGACGGTGGCCGTACGGGTCCGTACGGTCGCGTGGGTACGGGCGGTGCGCGCATCCGTACGATCCGTGCGGCCCGTAGGTACGTACGGCGCTGTGCGGATCGGCGCGCTGTGCGGATCGGCGAGCTTGACGGATCGGCGCGCTGTGCGGATCGGCGAGCCTGACGGATCGGCGCCGTACGGGCCGTGTACGCCCGGCCCGCCGCGGTCCGGGCGACGCGGCCCGGCGTACGGCCGCCCCTCCGCCGGGGGGAGCGGCCAGGCGTCGGGCGGGCGTCAGGCGGGTGTGACCTCCACCGGTACGCCCATGACCTCGCGCGCGTGCCGGTTCGGCACCATGCCGAGGTCCCAGGCCTGCCAGCCGTCCTCCAGCCGGACACCCCGGCCCAGCATCACCGCGAACGCCGCGAGCGAGTCCGCCAGCTTGCCGTCCCGCGCCGGGTGGTCCGCCGCGGCCAGCTCCGCCAGCTCCTGTTCGGCCACCGCCGAGCCCACCTCCGTACCGCCCGCCGAGCTGTACGGCAGCAGCGTGCAGCGCAGGAAGCGTGACCAGTCCGCGCCGCGGTGGTCGCCGTACGAGGTGAAGAGCGCCGTCGCCTCGTCGCACAGCGCGAGCGCCTGGGCCGCGCGGCTGTTCCCCGCGTCGACGATGGCCAGCTCCAGACAGGTCCACCCCTCGCCGTGGGCGACACCGATCCGCCGGAAGTCCGCGCGGGCGTCGACCAGGAGCTGCCGGGCGAACCCCGAGTTGCGCAGGTTGCCGGTCTGCGCGGCACGCTGGTCGCGGGTGACCCGGCCCGAGTGGTGCCGGGCGCAGGCCAGCCCGTACACGTCCCGCATCCGCGAGAACATCGTGCGGGCCCGCTCCAGCTCCCGTACCGCCTGGTCGCGCTCGCCGCCCTCCTCCAGCGCCTGCCCGAGGTAGTACAGCGTCCACGCCTCGCCGCGCGCGTCCTCGTTCTCCCGGTGCCTGGCGAGCGCCTCGCGCAACTGCTCGGCCGCCTGCCCCGGCTCACCCTCCACCAGCCGCGCCCGCGCCAGCTGCGTGGTCGCCCACGCCTCGCCACGGCCGTCCCTGGTCCGCCCGTACAGCTCCAGCGCCGCGCGCAACTCGCCCTCCGCGCGGGCCACATCACCCATCCGCAGGAACAACTGGCCGAGCTGGAAGTGCGCCCACGCCTCGCCGTGCACCGACTCGCTCTCGCGGTGCAGCGCCAGCGCCGCGGTGAGCATCCCGAACGCCTCCTCCGGCCGGCCGCGGTCCCGCTCCACCGCCGCCAGCGCGTGCAGCGTCCAGCCGCGGTCACCCGCCAGCGACGGGGTCTCCTGGAGCGCCAGCGCCTCGCGCAGCTTCGCCGACGCCTCGGTCAGATTGCCCTGGTGGTGCAGGGTGATGCCGAGCGAGCAGAGGGCGCGGGCCGCGCCCGCCTCGTGCTGCGCCTCCTGGTAGAGGCCCACCACGGAGGTCAGCGTCGTGCGCGCCTTGTCCAGCTCGCCGAGCTGCCGGGCGGCGATGCCCGTACGCCACTGGACCGAACGCACCAGCAGCCCCTGGTCCACCGCCTGCGTCAACTCGTTGATCTCGCCCAGCCGGTAGAGGTCGCCGCGCAGCAGGCAGTAGTCGCAGAGCGCGCCCAGCAGATTGAGCACGGCCTGCTGATCCACGCCCTCCGCGTGGCGCAGCGTGGCGGTGATGAAGCTCGACTCGTCGTCCAGCCAGCGCAGCGCCGCGTCCAGCGACGAGAAGCCGTGCGCGCCCGCCGCGCTCTTGAAGAGGTCCGCGCGGGTCGACGTCTTGCCGTCGACCAGCCGGATCACGGAGTCCGCCAGCTCGCCGTAGTTGCGGATCAGCCGCTCCTGCGCGGCCGTGCGCTCCTCCGCGGGCTCCTCGTCGCGCAGCCGCGCGTGCACGAAGGTCCGTACGACGTCGTGCAGCCGGTAGCGGCTGCCCCGTACGTGCTCGACCAGGCCCGCCCGCGACAGGGCCACCAGCAGCCGCCCGGCCTCCTGCTCGTCCGTCGCGAGCAGCGCCGCCGCCGCGCCCGCGCCCAGCGAGGCACGCCCCGCGAGCGCGAGGCGGCGCAGCAGCCGCCGGCCCTGGTCGTTCTGGTCGGTGTACCGCAGCCACAGGGCGCGCTCGACGGGTTCCACCGGGCCGTACGCGTCGAGATCCGCGGCCAGCCCGTGCGCGGTGCGGCCGGCGCCGAGCGAGGAGCCGGCGATGCGCAGCGCGAGCGGCAGCCCGCCGCACAACTCCCGTACCCGGTCGGCCGACTGGACGTCGTACGGGCCGCCCTCGGTCTCACCCCCGCTCCCGGAGGTGGCGCGCAGCAGCTCCTCGGCGCCCGCCCCGTCCAGCGCCTCGACGGGCAACTGGTGCACCCAGGCCGGGACATCGGCCGGCAGCTCGACGGGCCCGCGCGCCGTCACCAGCACCAGGCTGTCCGAGCGCTCCGGCACCAGGGTGCGCACCTGCTCGGGGTCGGACGCGTCGTCCAGGACGACGGTCACCGGCAGGCCGGTGAGGTGCTGGTGGTACAACTCGCTGAGCCGGCGGACCTGTTGCTCGGGCGAGGCGCCCTCGCGGAAGAGCAGCTGCTCGCGCGGCGCGCCGAGCCGGTTGAGCAGGTGCAGCAGCGCGTCGCGCGTCGACAGCGGCGCCTCCAGGGTGCCGCCGCCGCGCAGGTCGACCACGCAGGCGCCGCGGAACTGGTCCCTGAGCTGGTGTGCGGCGCGTACGGCCAGCTCCGTGCGGCCGGACCCGGGGGCGCCGTACAGCACGACGACGGTCGGTTTCGTCTCCGTCGACGCGCGCGCGGAATGCACCCACTGCGCGATCTTCGCCAGTTCGGCGCGGCGCCCGGCGAACGGCCCGGCGGGCTCGGGGAGATGGCCGAACGACTGCTCCAGCACGCTCCTGCGGCGGGCCGCGGCGCTGCGGTCCCCGCCTCGCAACTGCGGCACGACGGAGGTCTTCTTGGCCGTCGTACGGCGCGTCGCGGAGGTCAGGACGCGCTGCTGGTCGAGGAACGGCCGGATGCCCCGTACCTCCAGCGCCGTCAGCCACTGGAGCCGCAACTGCTCGGCCCCGCCCGGCTGGCCCGCCGCGCCGGCTCTGCGGTGCGCGGCCGGCCAGTGCGCGGCGGTCACCTTCGCGACGGTGGTCGCCGCCCCGGCCACGGCGACGACGGCGCCCGCGCCGAGGGCGACCCCCGTGGCCGTCCCGAGCGCGACATCGGCGCCGATCGCGGCCACGGCGGCGACCGACGTGACCAGCGCGGGCGTGCCGATGCTCTGCCGGCTGAACCGCTCGGACAGCGGTACCGCCTGAGCCCGCGTCGCGTCCAGGGCCTGCGTGTAGGCGGCGTACTCCTCGTCCGCGCCGGCGGCCATCGCGTCCAGGGCGCCACGCCCGCGCGCCAGCAGGGCGTTCCCGTCGGTCCGCCCGCCGGAGCGCCGTACCTCTTCCTCGACGGCGCGTACCAACAGCCGTTCGGCCTCGGCCCGGTGGCTTTCCCGCATGTGCGTCCCCCTCCGAGAGCATGGTGAGTGCACATTGTCCTGCGGACGGGGCGTCATGGCGAGTGGTGCCTGTCGTTCGGCTGTTCGGCGGCCCGGTAGGGGAATGATTCCTTCCGTCCCGCGCGTTCCCGCGAACGGGACTCATCAGACACCACTCGACAGCATCGGAGAGGGACAGCATGCCTCTGAAAGGCGAGTACGAGCCGAGCACGCAGCAGCTGGTACGGGACCAGGTGGAGCTGTACGAGAGTTCCGGCGGCACGCGGGGCACGACGCTGGCGTCCCTGGTCGGCACGGCCGACGAGAAGCGCCGGGACCTGCCCGTCATCATCCTGACCACGCTGGGCGGGAAGAGCGGCAAGATCCGCAAGTCCCCCCTGATGCGTGTGGAGCACGACGGCGCCTACGCCGTGGTCGCTTCCCTGGGCGGCGCCCCGAAACACCCGGTCTGGTACCACAACGTCGTGGCCGACCCGAGGGTGGAGCTGCAGGACGGCCCGGTGCGCCAGGACATGGTGGCCCGTGAGGTGACGGGCGACGAGAAGGCCCTGTGGTGGGCCCGCGCGGTCGAGGCGTTCCCGGACTACGCGGACTACCAGAAGAAGACGGAGCGCGAGATCCCGGTGTTCGTACTGGAGCCGGTGGCCGAAGGGCACTGATCGCTAGCTGATCGGCCGCGTCGCCCCCTTGGCTGAGGGCGACGCGGCCGCGGCGGCTCGTGCCGCCGAGCCGGCGGGGAAAGGGTTCGCACTCACGCGTGCCCGGTTGCGGGAGCAGAACGGGATTCTGCGGAACTACGGCACATCGCCCGAGTTCGCCACCACTTTTACGAGAAGCTCGGCCCCGAGAAGGCTCTGGAATTCTTCGGCCGGCTCTCGGCCGACACCTGCGGCGACCACGGGCAGCTCGACAAACGGCGCCTGAA
Organism: Streptomyces sp. NPDC088124; assembly: GCF_040685895.1. Classification (NCBI taxonomy): domain Bacteria; kingdom Bacillati; phylum Actinomycetota; class Actinomycetes; order Kitasatosporales; family Streptomycetaceae; genus Streptomyces; species Streptomyces sp. NPDC088124. Next base: position 89,153 of record NZ_JBFBJB010000005.1, read on the forward strand.
GGATGTCCAGGAACTCCAGCCGAACCTGAGCCTTGCACCGGTGACGGCGTCTCAGTCGGATGGCTTGCGGATATGTTCCGATCGCCGTCAGGGGTTCGGCTGGTGAAGGCGGGAATCCAGCGGTTAGAGTATGGCTCGCTATGGCGGTCGGTGAGGTCGGCGCTGGGGGGCGAAAAGACTGTGATCGAGTTCCGGAAAAAGGCAGCCCGGGGCCGTACTGCCCAGGGATCTGAACGCGCGTTCGCTTCTTCCGGCCTGCCATGTTTACAACTCGACCACAATTTCCTCAAGCGATCACCACAAAGCGGTCCACGCAACAGCAGTGGGCCTCTTTTTCTTTTCCGTGGGGGTTCGCGGCCGGCGTCCTCGCCGGGGCCACGAAGTGGACGTGCGGCGAGAAGCGGGTGCTTCGTTTTCATGACAAGAGAAGTGTGGAGTGTGATGCCATGAACCGAGTCGGCAGAGACTCGCGCCGGCCGGCTTTAAGCCGTGTGGAGCCGCTGGCGCGCATGGGGTTAGCTGTTCTTCTACTGGCGGGCGGTGCCCTGGGGGCGACGGCTGGACCAGCCGCCGCTTCGACCGCCGATGGCACGCTGACGGTCGAGGTGCTGCGTGACTTCTTCGGCACCGGCGTGATCAACACGACGATGGACGTGCCACAGCGGGGCATGGAGGTGGAGATCTCCGACCCCGCCGGGCACAAGGTCACCGGCGTCACGGATGTCACCGGAAAGGTCGTGGTGACGCCGTCGACCGCGCTGAGCGGTGGCCGGTACCGCGTCGACGTCAGCATCCCGGCACCGTACAGCGACTATCTGCAAGCGGCGCCCGCGTCGACGGAGGGGAACCACTTCGACAGCTTCACGTCGTTCGTGGATGTGTCGGGCGGAAAGAACGCCTCGGTGGTGACGGGGGTGTGGGACCCGGCCGACTACGCGCTGCCGGACTCGCGGTACTTCGTGCCGATCCACAACGGCGCCAACGGGACCGACAACCGGGCGTTGGTGGCGTTCGGGACGGAGACCCGGGGGACGTGTCCCACCGATGTGGCGTGCCCGACCACGCTGGCCACGCAGGACCAGGTGGGCACGACGTTCGGGCTGGCGTACGACAAGGACCGGACCCGGCTGTTCCAGAGCGCGTTCGCCCGTCGGTACGCCCCGTACGGGCCGCAGGGCGGGGGTGCGATCTACACGGTGCCGGTCGACGGCTCGGCTGCGCCGGAGCTGTTCGCGCGGGTGCCGGACGCCGCGGTGACGCGGCACGACACCGCCAACATGATCAAGGATCCCGGGTTCACCGACGCGCCGGGCAAGGAGAGCATCGGTGGCCTGGCCCTGTCGGGGGACGGCTCCACGCTGTACGCGGTGAACCTGCGGACCCGCAGCCTGGTGAGCTTCGACGCGACAGGGGCCACCGCCGCGGCACCCGAGTCGACGGTCCCGATCCCGGACCCGGGGTGCGCGAGCCCCGACGACTGGCGGCCGTTCGGTCTCCAGGCCCACAACAACACGCTGTACGTCGGCGGAGTGTGCAGCGCGGAGAGCACGCAGCAGCGCGCGGACCTGAAAGCCTTCGTCTCCACCTATGACGGCAAGCGGTTCACCACGGTGCTGAGCCACCCGCTCACGGCCAAACGAGGCAGCGTCTTCGGTTCCGGCGACAAGGCCACCCACTGGAACCCGTGGAACACCGGCCTGGACACGTGGGACGACCGGCAGGCGGGCAACGTCTTCATCGATCCGCAGCCGGAGCTGGCCTCCCTCGCCTTCGGCCGCGACGGCTCGATGATCCTTGGTTTCCGCGACCGGTTCATGGACGTGCTCAGTTGGGGAGGGCTGGACCCCCGCCCGGGGAACGACACGCCGGAAAACGGCATGTCCGGTGGTGACATCACCATGGTCTGCGCCACTCCCGGGGGTGAATACGAGTGGGAAGGAACCGGGAGCTGCCCCAACAACGCCACCCCCGCCAACAACGGCGGCCAGGACGCCGATGTCGTCGAATACTTCCCGGGCGACTCCTACGCCAACGCGCACCAGGAGACCGCGCTGGGATCGGTGGCCTATATCCCGCAGCAGCAGTGGGTCGTCAGCACGGAGTTCGACCCGGTCGTCAACGTCGCGACCTCAGGGACCGGGTACCACAACATCGAGACCGGTGAGGGCCCGGGCAACAACCCGACCGCCAACGGGTTTCAGTTCGTCAGCCGGGAACAAGGCGGGTTCGGCAAGGCCGGCGGGCTCGGAGACATCGCGTACGCGGCGGCGAACGCGCCGATCCAGATCGGCAACGTCGTGTGGTTCGACGGCGACCACAACGGGATCCAGGACCCGGGGCACGTGCTGCTGCCGGGGGCGACGATCAACCTGCTGGACGCGGACGGCAAACAGGTCGCCACGACCAGGACCAATGCCGCCGGCGAGTACTACTTCGGTGGTGTCGGCGCCGAGTACGAGCTCACGCCGGGCGCGAAGTACACGGTGCAGTTCGACGTGTGTACCGCGGACACCAGCCAGGTGCCCGAGCAGCCCGCGGCGAGCGAGCTGAGATTCACGCTCCCGAGGGCCGGTGCCAACCGTGCGCACGACTCCAATGTGACCCCGCCGACCACCGGACCGTTGTGCAACGGCTACGCGCCTGTCACGGCGCCGGACAAGCCGGGCGGGGTCGATCACACGATCGACGCCGGGGTGTACATCCCGAAGGACACACCGGCCCCGACGCCGACTCCCACACCGACTCCCACACCGACTCCGACGCCGCCCGCGGCCTCCACGCCGCCGTCGCCCGCGCCGCCTGCCAACCACCCGGCCCCGGCCGGTGGAGGCGGGGGTTCGCTGGCGAACACCGGTACATCCGGGCTGGCGGAGATGATCGGCATGGTCGGTCTGCTGGTGGGTGCGGGCCTGGCCATCGCGTTCGTGACCCGGAATCGTCGCGCCGGGCAACACTGAACGAACCGCACAACGGTGATCTGCCCGTCCGCGATCCGGACGGCGCGGACGGGCGGATCACCTCCCGGCCGGTCCACGAGGGCCGGCCTCGGCGTCGTCTGCCACCGGACCGGCGAGTGCCGCCGCGAGCCCGCGGCGGCCGGACGGTGTGGTGATCGAAAGGATGAATCGGAGAGTGTCAGCGTCGAACCGCGTGCGGAGCGGGAGAATCCGGCAAGCCCCACCGGGTCGTCCGGCCGGCCGGCGCCGATGGCCGCGGTCGCGCCGGGCCGCGGCCGCCATCGGCATCGCGGCCGCCGGAGTGGTCGCGGTGGCCGCGTTCCTGGTCGCCGACGACGGCTCCGGCGCCGGTGGTCCGCGCCCGCTGACGACGGATGAGGCGAACCGGCTGGCGATCACGCGATTCCGCAACTACCAGGCGCAGGGCCGCGCAGTGACGATCACTGTGCCGGGCACCGCCGGCGAACTGACCGTCACCGGGTCCGTCGACTATCGCCGCAAGGTCGGTTACGGCGTGGTGCACGGCACCGGGCGCGCCACATCCAGCGACGGGCTGATCCAGTGGACGCCCACCTCGGTGCACGTCCGCCCGATGACGGACGCCCCGGCGCACGCACCCGCGTCGCCACCCTCCTCGGGGTGGCACGACCGTCCGCTGCTGTCGTCCGGCAGCGCGCTGGACACCTCACTGTCCATCGCGCTCGGTCTCGGCGGCAACCGGCCGGACAACGCCGAACTGCTGCCGCAGAACGGCGCCGCCTGGTGGGGGCGGGAGCAGGTGGACGGGCGCCGGGTGGACGTCATGACCGGGCCTTCCTCCCCCGACCGCTCCGGTACGGCGGGCAACGTGCGCTACTGGATCGGCTCCGACGGCACCATGTACCGGGTCCGCGTCAGCGTGGGTTCGCAGCCCGAGCCGGTGGTCATTGATTTCGCCACCCACCAGTACGTTCCGGTCCAGCCGCTCCCCGGAACCACCCCGACCCGATAGCCGCTGTTCAGGACGTCCGCACCCGCGCGTGCGCGGCGAGCAGGGACGCCGGCGGCAGCCGGATGTCCTCCGTCTTCGGCAGAGCCGGGACGGTCGGGACAGCGGTGGCGCCCGCGGTGGCGGCACCGGGGAACTGCGGCTGTGGAGCAGGCGCCGCGACCTCGGTGAACGGGATGCCACCGGGTGCCGTCGGCGCCGCCCACGTGCCGGCGGGCGAGGACGACCCGGCCGGAAGCGGGCAGGCCGCGGCCGTCGCGAGCCGGGCGGGCACGGTGGTGCGCAGATCGTTGTCCCGCAGGCAGTTGCCCCGACCTCGCGTGGCGGTGGGGAAGGTCCAGCCGACGTCAAGTCCGTTGCCGCTGAAGGTGTTGTCCACGATCTGGTTGCCCACCGGAGGGATGTCGACGGTCGCGGTGATCACCAGCCCGGCGTTGCGGTTGCCCGCGATGCGGTTGCGGATGAGCCGGTTGTCGCTGCCGCCGTCGATGCCGACGCCGATGCCCCACCCGCCGTCGGCCTGCTCCGGGGTGGCCGTCTGCTGGTTGGCCGCGATCAGATTGCCCGCGATGACGGAGCCCTTCTGCGGGAGCAGTTTCTCCTGGTGGTTGGAGTTGGTGGTGAGTCCGACCCGGTTGCCGACCAGGCGGTTGCCGACCACGTACATGTTCTCGCTGGCGTTGGTGCCTTCGTAACCGACGGCGTTGAGTTCGGCGACGTTGTCCCGCACCACGATGTTGCAGGGCTTGCACTGGCCGACATAGATCCCCGAGTCGGCGCCGCCCGACGCGTACGAGTGCGCGATGACACCGTTCTGGGCGGAGAACGCGTAGATGCCGTACAGACCGTTGCGGGTGGCGGTCACGTGGGAAACCAGGAACGACTTCAGGAAGGTGACGGGCTCGTCGCCGGTGTCGTAGCCGCCGCTTCCCCCCGGCAGGCCGGCGGCCGCCTTCGCCGAACCGGTGACCAGGACCCCGTTCTGCGTGTTGTTCTCCACGGTCAGGTTCTCCACGGCCACCCCGGGCGCCGAGACGACGACGCCGTTCGGTTGCTGCAACCGCCCGTCGATGACGACCTTGTCCCGGGACTCACCACGAAGCGTCACGCGAGGCGTGGAGACCTTCACCGACTCGTGGTACGTGCCCGGCGCCACCAGCACCAGGTCACCGGGGCGAGCGAGAGACACCGCGTCCGAAATACTCGGCGCGTCAGCCGGCACTTTGATCGTCACCCGCGTGCCGGGCGGCCGCCGGCCGTCACTCCCCCCGTCATCGCCGGACCCGCAGCCCGCCAGGACACATGTCAGGGTGCTCAATAACGCTGCCATCACGCGAAGCCGGAGACGAGGCATGGCCTCATCCTGGCATGAAGTCAGGTCAGGCACGAAGGCCGCCCAATTCGCCGCGGCCAGAGGGGATATGGCATTCTTCGCACCGTGAGCCGAGCCGAGTCCCGTCCGTCACGCCGCGCGTTCATCGGCGCCACCGGGGCAGTGGCGGCCACCGGGCTCACCGCCGGGTGTGAATCGCCCGCACAGCCGAGTCGGCCGCCTTCCCCCGCGTCCACTGCACGGGTGTCGCCGATCGGCCGCCATCAGGCCGGCATCACGCTCCCGCAACCGGCCCAGCCGAACCTTCTGGCGGTGGTGGCCGACCTCGGCGACGCCGTGGCCGTCGGCCCGCTGCTGGCAGAACTCGGCCGGGCCATTCAGACGCTCACCGCGGGGACCGATCCACGGCTGCTGGGCCTGCCGCCAGGTGATCTCACCGTGACGATCGGAGTGGGCCCCCGCCTGGTGCGCATGGCCGATCCCTCCCTGCCCGGCGCGGCGGACCTTCCCCGGTTCTCCCGCGAGCGGATCGCTTCCCAGGCGCGCGGCGGTGACCTGTTGATACAGATCTGCGCCAGCGATGCCCTGCTGTTACCGGTCGTCACCGCCGCACTTCTGGCTCAGGCCGGTGACCGGCTACGCGAACGCTGGCGCCAGTCCGGACGCCGCGGTGCGAACATTCCCGTGGATCAGGGCCTTTCCGCGCCACGAAACCCGCTCGGTTTCATCGACGGCATCGTGGGGCCGCACACGACAGCCGAACAACAACGCCACCTGTGGCTGTCCGGGCCGGCTCCGGTCGCCGGCGGCACCCTTGCCGTACTTCGGCGCATGCAACTCGACCTGCCGCGGTTCGCCGCGCTCTCCGTTGCCGACCAGGAAGCGGTCTTCGGCCGACGCCGATCCACCGGCGTGCCTCTCTCCGGCGGCACCATAGCCTCGGACCCGAACCTTGGCGCCAAAACACCGGACGGGCGCTACCTCATACCGGCGGACGCCCACATCCGCCGGGCCCACCCCAGCGTGGTCGGCGTCGGCCTCATGCTCCGCCGCTCCTACAGCACCGACGAGCCCACGCCCGGCCTGCTCTTCATCAGCTTCCAGAACGAGATACGCACCTTCACCAACACTCTTGTTCATATGGATGATTCCGACGCGCTGCTGCGATTCACCACCACCACCGCCAGCGCAACCTTCCTCATCCTCCCCGGTTTCGACCAGCAGCACCCGCTCGGCGCCCGGATGTTCCACTGAAACAGGGTCGTACGGGCTGTCGGGCGCCGCCCGGCGCGAGAATCCAGGGATGAACGGGGCACCGGGGGCCGACCGTAAGGAGCTGGGCACCATGGTGGTGGCGGACGAGAGTGACGAGTGGCCGGACACCACCGCGGTACGGGTCGCCCTCTGGCGGGCGATGCACGTACAGGCCGACCCGCCGCCCCACGTCGTCGAGGATGAGATCGGCCTGCGGCTGGCGGCCCCCGGTGAGGGGTGGCGGCACCGTCCCGACATGGACCCGCGCGCCACCGCCGGCTTCCGGGCGGCCGTCGTGGCCCGCGCCCGGTTCGTGGAGGATCTGGTCGCCGAGCAGGCCGGGCGCGGGGTCACCCAGTACGTCATCCTGGGGGCCGGGCTCGACACCTTCGCCCAGCGCAGAGCGGAACTCGCCGCCCGCCTCCGTGTCTTCGAGATCGACCGGCCGGGCACCCTGGCCTGGAAGCGGCGGCGCCTGACCGAGCTCGGTTACGGGATCCCCGACCGGCTGCGACTCGTCCCGGTCGACTTCGAGGCGGGCGGGGACTGGTGGGAGGAACTGGCCGCCGCGGGCTTCGATCCCCGCCTGCCCGCGGTCGTCGCATGCACCGGGGTCACCATGTATCTCACCAAGGAGGCCATGGCGGCGACCCTGCGCAGGCTCGGCGGACTGGCCCCCGGCTCGACGCTCGCCCTGACGTTCCTGCTCCCGGCCGGACTCGTCGACGACGCCGACCGCCCCGCACTGGAGGCGACCAAGCCGCGGGCGCGGGCTGCGGGAACGCCGTTCATCAGCTTCTACACCCCGCGAGAGATGCTGGCACTGGCCCGCGCGGCCGGGTTCGAGGACACCCGGCACGTACCGGGAACCGCCCTGGCCGACCGCTACTTCGCCGGCCGGAGCGACGGCCTCCGCCCGTCGAGCGGGGAGGATTTCCTGGTGGCCGCGGTCAGTTCGGACGACGGCCGTGAGCGCCGCTGACCGTACGGAGGAAGTGGTCGGCGTCCTCGGGGTCGGCCAGCCGCCCGACCTCCAGCCAGGATCCGTCGGCGAAGCGTAGCCGGAAGGTGGCGTACCCGCGGGGCCGGCCCGCCTCTCCCTCGACGCGGGCCTGGTCGAGGGGGAATTCCGCGACGCTCCGGAAGTCGTCGGCCTTGGTCGGGGAGAGCCGGCGGCGCGGGGACGCCGCGATGCACACCCGGTCCGGGGCCAGCATCACCAGGCGCTTGGGGTTGGGGGAGTGCCCGTACCAGCGCGGCAGCAGCTGGCCCGCGGTCAGGTTCCAGTCGCCGTCGAAGACACCGTCGGCCGGGTGCTGGCCGCCGTCGTCGCTGCCGCCGCTGGCGTCAGGCGGAGTCTGCCGACCGGAACCGGCCCGCGGCGGGCGGTTCCGGCCCCCCCGCGGAGCCGCGGCCGATCCGGTGGCCCAGTTTGTCGATCAGCATCATCGGGACGACGACGAAGAAGAACACCACGCCCCCGACGTACAGCAGCCAGTGGTGGCCCGGCTTCAGCCGTCCTTTGCCCGCGGCGCGGTGCACATCTCGGGGCGGGGTGGGGACGGCCTTGTGGACCTCACACCACACCAGGGCCATGGGCTCCTCGCCCAGGACCTTCCGCGCCCGCCGATGCACCGCCCGTTTCGCCATGCGGAGATGGTAGGCGGAGATGGCAATCCGGTACCGGCCCCTTCCCCTCGGCCGGTTAGGGTGCCGGTGTGAATGATGTGCCCCGTGTGTTTCGGACCCTGCTGCCGGACGGTCCCGGCGGTGGCTCGTGGGAGCCGGTGACGGACGGTGAGTCCGGGGCCGGTGTCTTCCGCGCCGAGGACGGCTCGCGGTACGCCAAGTGCGTTCCCGCCGGTCAGGTCTCCGTGCTGGAGGCGGAGCGGGACCGGGTCGAGTGGCTCCACGCGCAGGGCCTCCCGGGGGCGCGCGTGCTCGACTGGCGGGTCACCGGCGAGGGCGCCTGCCTGGTGACGAGCGCGGTCGCGGGGGTGGCGGCCGATCAGCTGCCCGCTCCGAGGCTCCGGGAGGCGTGGGCGCCGATCGCGGACGCGGTGCGCCGGCTGCACGAACTGCCCGTACGGGAATGCCCGTTCACCCGTGACCTCGCGCAGATGTTCGCCGTCGCGCGCGATGTCGTCGCACGCGGTGCCGTCCACCCGGAGTTCCTCCCCGAGGAGCAGCAGGGGACGCCCGCCGGGGAACTGCTGGCGCGGCTCGAACCGCGGCTCGGCCGGCGGCTCGCCGAGGAGGCCGCCCGGAGCGTCGTCTGCCACGGGGACCTGTGCCTGCCCAACATCATCCTCGACCCGGAGACCCTCGACGTGGTGGGCTTCATCGACCTCGGCCGCCTCGGACGGGCCGATCCGTACGCGGACATCGCGCTGCTGCTCGCCAACTCCCGGGAGACCTGGACCGACGAGGAGCAGGCGCGCGCGGCCGACGAGGCGTTCGCCCAACGGTACGGCGCCGTCCTGGACCGCGAGAGGGAGCGGTTCTACCTCCATCTCGATCCCCTCACCTGGGGGTAGCGCGGTAGCGCCGTACCGCGTGCCGGTACCAAAGGCCGGATTCGGGGTGGAGGTGCTCACCGGGGCGTGTCTATGATCCGGCTCATGGTGTCCACCGACCGGCTTCTCGCCTTCGCGGCCATGTCGTTCCTGCTCATCGTGGTTCCCGGCCCGAGTGTCCTCTTCGTGGTGGGGCGGGCCCTGGCGCAGGGGCGCCGTGCCGCGCTGACCACGGTGCTGGGGAACACGCTGGGCGCCTATGTGCTCGTCGTGGCCGTGGCGCTCGGGGTCGGCGCCGTCGTGGAGCGCTCCGTCGTCGTCTTCACGGCGCTGAAGCTGGTGGGCGCCGCTTACCTGGTGTACCTGGGCGTGAAGGCGATACGGCAACGCGGCGCGCTGCAGGCCTCGTTCGCGGGCCAGGGTCCTGGGCACGGCACTCTCCGTACGCTGTGGGACGGGTTCGTGGTCGGCGTGGCCAACCCCAAGACCATTGTGTTCTTCGCCGCCGTGCTGCCGCAGTTCGTCGATCCCGGCCGGGGGCATGTCGCCCTGCAGATGCTGCTGCTCGGTCTCGTCTTCAACGTCGTCGCGATCGTCTCCGACAGCATCTGGGGGCTGATCGCCGCCACCGCGCGGGGCTGGTTCGTCAGCTCGCCGCGCCGGCTCGCCATGGTCGGCGGCGCCGGCGGTGTCGCGATGATCGGCCTGGGCGTCACCGTCGCGGTGACGGGCCGTAAGGACTAGGGCGTGTTTCGAAAGTGCTGGTCACAGCCATTCGTTGATGGCCGCGACCAGCACGGTCGCCTCATAGCGGACGGCGAGCTTGTCGTACCTCGTCGCCACCGCGCAGAACGGCCGCATCACGGCCTGCCGATTCCCGGGGCCTCAGCAGGCCGAGTGACCTGCGACGTTAACCGGTCATCTCATTTGGCGTGCTCGATACCCTTCCGGCGTGGGGATCGTTGAGCGGCTGGTGCCGGAAGAGCTGTGGGAGTTGTTCCAGCGGGTGGTGCCGGAAGCGCCGATCCGTCCGCAAGGCGGCGGCTGGCGCCGATACGGGGACCGGGAGGTGCTGGCCGCGATCATGTTCGTCGCGACGTCTGGTTGTACGTGGCAGCAGCAGCTGCCGTCCGCCTCGTTCGGGCCGTCGGGAGCGACAGCTCACCGCCGGTTCACGGAGTGGTCGAGGGCCAGGGTGTGGGCGAAACTCCACCGTCTGGTCCTGGACGAACTCGGTGCCCGCGGCGAGCTGGACTGGTCCCGCTGCGCGATCGATTCCGTGAACATGCGAGCGCTGAAAAGGGGGACCTGACAGGTCCGAATCCTGTGGACCGGGGCAAGCACGGCTCGAAGATCCATTTGGTTACTGAGAGGACCGGTCTGCCCCTTTCCGTCGGTATCTCCGGCGCGAACACGCACGACAGCCAGGCCCTCATCCCGCTGGTGCAGGGAATACCGCCGATCCGGTCCCGGCGCGGCCGACGGCGACGCAGGCCGGGCAAGCTCCACGGCGATAAGGGCTACGACTACGACCACTTGCGACAGTGGTTACGCAGTCGCGGGATCACACCCCGGATCGCACTCAAGGGAACAGACTCCAGCCAGCGGCTGGGCCGGCACCGCTGGACCATCGAACGCACGGTGGCCTGGCTTGCCGGATGCCGACGCCTCCATCGCCGCTACGAACGCAAGGCGAGCCACTTCCTTGCCTTCACCAGCATCGCCTGCACCCTCATCTGCTACCGACGACTCTCCCAAGCAGGCGATCTCTAGAGAGCGTCGGGGTAGGCGAGATGGGCGCCGCAGACGGCGCAGCGGAAGAACATGGCGGTTGCCCCGTTGACCAGGTGTGTCAGGAAGTGCTCAAGCTGGTTTTCGTCGTGCCACCGTCGAGGCGCATGTCGGCCCGGCTGGTCGCGGCTCGGCGTCAGCCAAGGACTGTGCCCGTGGATGCGGCTGGCCGACGTCGGCGTGAGAACGCAGCGAGGTCGATGGCCTGGCCGGTGTGTTCGCAGGTGTGCGTAAGCGCACTGCTGTCGTGGTCGTGCCCGCCTTCGACACCGTGGATCAGGGTGGCCATGAGGCGGCCCACCAGCGGGGCGTTCTTAAACTGATTGCCGCTGGTGCCGATGGCTACGTAAAAGCCGGCAAGTTCGGTTCGGTCGTAAACGGGGGTCCAGTCGTCGGTCACGTCGTACACGCCTGCCACCCCTTTGGGCTTGTTGGGAACGCGCAGACCGGGCATCCGGCGAGCCGCCCGCGTCACCTGCGTTCTGAACTGCGACACGGTCGGGAGGGGACTCCCGTCATCCGGATCATCGAGCCATTCCAGCGGGTCGCACTCGGGTTCCGTGCCGCCGACGAGCAGGAACTCCCTGCCCTCGGGCCGTATATATGTGCCGAGGTCCATATCGGCCAGCACCGGTGCCTGACGGTCGCCGCCGACGTCGTGGTGGCCGGCGGGGGCCGCTACATGGTGCACCTCCTGGCGAAGCGGCCGCAGACCGACCGTGAAGTCGCCGCCCACTCCGGCGAGCCGGTTCAGCTGTCCCGACCATGGGCCGGCCGAGTTGACAACTACCCCGGCGGACAGTTCGGTTCCCTCCTCGAGGCGCACCCCGCGCACGCGTCCCCCGCGCCGCATCACCGCGGTGACCTCGGTCTTCCAGCGGAAGGTGGCTCCGTGCCGCTGGGCGGCCTCAGCAAGGTTGCGCGCGGCGAGTTGCGGGTCGTCGACAAAGCCTCCGTCGGGTGTGTGGAGAGCACCGAGCCGAGCGGACGCGTCGGCGAAAAACTCGTCGTCATCCACAGGGCGGGGCGGGAAATACCGGCCGGTGTCCACGGCGGGCAACCGCTCGGACAGCTCCTGGGCATCCCATTCCTCGTACGGGACACCGACCTTGTCGAAGTGGCGCGTGAACAGGTTGCAGGGTGCGAAGTCCACGTCCAGCATGGTGACGCCGCAGCGGTTGAACGCTGCGAGGGGTTCACCGGCGGGTGCTTGGAGATGGTCGCGCCATGCTTCCCAGCACTGAAGGGACTCCCACGCAGCCTTGACGCCCGCGATCGTGGGATAGGTGAAGCGGACCACGGAGCTCGAGGCGCTGGTGGAGCCGTTGCCTGCGCCGCCGAACTTGTCGACGACGACCACCCGCAGACCGCTCCGCGCCAGTTCGAGAGCGATGGAGGATCCGATGACCCCGGCCCCGACGACGACTACATCTGTGCTCTCAGCCACGTTTCAACTCACCTTCTTATCGCCGCGCCGCCGTTGTCCGCACCGTACGCGGGTAAGAGGTCACGTCCGGCGACTTTTGTTGTCACTTTCCGTCGCTGTACCGCACCGTTTTGTCGCGCATGTGCACTGATGCTCAGCTGTGGGGGCCGAAGGCCGCTCAACGTCCCGGACGTGATCGTGGAGCGGGTCGGCCCTCGCACATGCGCAAGATCAAGGTGACCGCGTCCTCCGAGCGGGTCCCGGGAGTGAGGAGTTCCTGCAGGAGGAGGCCGCGAATCGCGGCAATCGTGACGGTGGTCACCTCCCGCGCCTCCTTCGCGTCGAACCCTTCGCGTTCCGCGAGTGAGGACAGCATCACGGTCAGGTCGTCGATCGACTCCACAAACTCACGGAAGTCCTCGGGGGCGTACGCGGCCAGTCCGACGACGTAGAAGAAGCCGCGGACACGCGACAGCTGCTCCGGCCGGGTGTAAGCACGCCAGATCGCCCCGACGAAATCGTCGAAGGTGCCCTGCTGGGCGGCCTCCAGAAGTGCCTCGTTGTCACGGGATCGCTGGGCCGTGAGCATGGCGGCCAAGACGCCCGGGAGCGACCCGAAGTGGTAGCGCAACAGGGCGTGGCTGGTCTCGATTCGGGCGGCGATCTCACGGAGCGACATCTCCGGCGGGGGAAGGGTCTCACCGAAGGCGTCGAGAAGCCGCACCAGCAGTCGCTCACGCGCGCTGCCGTTGCGTTGCGAGGTTGACAGGATCACTCCCACAGTTTATCCATTGGAAAAGACGGATGCAATGGCGGAGGATCGACGATGAGACCTGCTCATGTGGTCGGCGCGACGGTCATCGACGGATCAGGGCGTGACCCCAGCAGCCTCGATCTCACGATCCAGAACGGCCGCATTACCCGACTCGGCGGCTCCAGCGCGCACGGCGAGCGTCTCGATGCCGAGGGATTGACGATGACGCCCGGCCTGATCGACGCTCACGTCCACCTGGGCCTGTCGAGCCCGATCCAGCCGCACTTCTCGTTTCAGATCAGCGCCGCCGAGATCGCGGCGGACATCTTCGCCACGGCCGGCGCGACGCTCGACGCCGGCTTCACCACCGTTCGCGACACCGGCGGGATCGACGGCGGTGTCGTCACCGCGATCGCGAAGGGCAAGGTGAAAGGGCCGCGCGTCCTGTCGTGCGGACCTGTTCAGTGCCAGATCGGTGGGCACGGCTACTACGGAGCCGAATGGGAACCCACCGAGCTGTGGAGCAGCCACCACATCCCGGGCCTGTGCGCCCTGTCGATGATGGCGGGCAACGCGGACGAGCTGCGGCACAACGTCCGCGAAGCCTTCCGTCGCGGAGCCTCCTTCCTGAAGCTCTGCGTGACAGGCGGAGTGGTGGGCGGACATGATCGACTGACCGACACCCAGTTCACCGTCGAAGAGATCGCTGTCGCAGTTCAGGAAGCTGCGGCACGGAACACCTATGTGACCGTCCACGCCCACAACAACCAGGGCATACGCAATGCGGTCGAGGCCGGGGTGCGCTGCGTCGAGCACGGCACCAGCCTCGACGAATCCACAGCGGCTCTGATGGCCCATCGCGAGGTTGCCCTTGTGCCCACGTTCGCCGTCGTCGAGCAACTGCTGCACGACACCGCCGAGGCCGGTCTCGCCGCGTCGGCCCGCGACCGGGCCAAGGACGTACGCGAGCAGATGGCGCGTGCGCTCGCTGTCGCCAAGCACGCAGGAGTACGGATCGGGCTGGGTTCCGATCTCATCGGTCCGGCCCAGCATCGGCGCGGCAAAGAACTCAGCCTGCGCGCAGCCCTCGGGACGCCGATGGAAGCGCTCGTGGCGGCGACCCGGACCAACGCGGAGATCCTCGGCCTGTCCGGCCAGGTGGGTGTCATCACTCCCGGCGCGCAGGCAGACCTCGTTCTCTGGAACGGCAATCCGCTCGAAAACCCGGAACTGTTCTCCGACCCCACCAACGCCGTCCTCGTCATCCAGGCCGGCAAAATCGTAAAGGACCTCAGATGAGCACCATGTGGCAGGGCTGCCTCCCCCACACCGACTACTTCGAGATGCGCTCCAGCGGTGGGCACGACTACGGCGTCTGGGTCACCACGCCACCGCACTACGACCCTGCCACAGCGCCAGCGCCTGTCGTGTACGTGCTCGACGGCAACTGGGCCGTGGGTTTGACCGCCCCACTCATCGTCACGCAGCTGGACCCCATGCAGGCGATGCAGCCCTACGTCCAAGTCAGCGTGGGCTACGCGGGCGAGGAAGCCGAGCACTGGGAGCGGTTGCGCAACCGCGACCTCGTGCCGCCCGGGGAACCCATCGCGAAGGAGTACATCGATGCGGTGGAAATGGGGGTCGAAAGGGGTGTGACGACTCGCGAGCAAGCCGACGCCTACCTTGCTGAATTGAGCGACAGCCGCGGGGACATGTTCCTGAACTTCCTTACCGACGACCTGCACCCGCGAATCGAACGCGACTACGGCACAGCCCCGAGCGGTCACGGCCTCTTCGGCTACTCCTACGGCGGACTCTTCAGCCTCTACGCCTGGCTCACCAAGAGCACCTTCTTCGAGAGCGTCGGCGCGGGCAGCCCCGGCATCGTCAATGCGGACAGTCAGGTCTTCGCTCGACTTGAAGCCATGGGTGACACCCTGCCCGACACCAAGCTGCACGTGACCTTCAACGAGCAGGAGATGCTCGGAGACCTGGCGGTCTACCAGAATCTCGCGAAGAACGCGGCCACGTTCCTTCACCGCCTCATTTCACGCGGCGGATCCGTCACCAGCGCACTCATGCACGAGACGCATGTGACCGGGCTGCAGGCATCGTTCCTCAGCTACCTCAGGACCTGCCGCGCCCAGTGAGCCCGGACGCCGCAGCTCTCCTTCCGTCCCATGTGAGTCGACTTCTCTGGAGGTGTGCGGGTGGCCGAGCGTGACATCGTCAGCACGACGCCCCCTGCCGTGGGTATCGCCGAAGCACTCAGGCGACGGCTGCCCGCCGGCCGGGTGGTGACCGATCCGGACATCGTCGCCGGCCTCTCGCACGACCAGGCGGTGTGGGCGCCTGTGGGCCGAGCGGTGGCGGTCGTGCGCGCCAAGAGCACCGACGAGGTCCAGACCGTGGTGCGTGCGTGCCTGGAGCAAGGAGTCCCGTTGGTTGCACGCGGCGCCGGCACTGGATTGTCGGGCGGCGCCAATGCCGTCGAAGGAAGCGTGATCCTCGCGCTGGACGGCATGGATCGGGTGCTGGAGGTCGACGAGCTGGAGCGCCTCGCCGTCGTACAGCCCGGTGTGATCAACGACGACCTCCGCGCCCACGTAGCGGCGCTCGGCCTGTGGTACCCGCCCGACCCTGCCAGTTCGCCCTGGTCGACCATCGGAGGAAACGTCGCGACGAACGCCGGCGGAGTCTGCTGCGTCAAGTACGGCGTCACCCGCGACTATGTCCTCGCTTTGGAGGTCGTGACCGGCACGGGCGAGGTGGTCCGGCTGGGGCGCCGCACGTCAAAGGGGGTTGCCGGCTACGACCTTGTGAGCCTCATGGTGGGTGCCGAGGGCACTCTTGGTGTCATCACCGAGATCACGGTCCGGCTGCGACGCCTGCCTCCTGTCGGCGTGACCGCCGTCGGCTACTTCGACAACGTCGGGCAAGCCGGTGACGCGGTGCGGGCGACGACTGCCGCAGGGCTGCGGCCGGCCGCGCTAGAACTCGTCGACCGGCACTGTCTGCGCGCGGTCGACGCCTGGAAGAACATGGGACTCTCCGCCGAGGCAGACGTGGTACTCCTGGCCCGTTTCGACGATGACGGCCGCGCCGCCGAGGAAGGCGCCCGCAAGATGGCCGACTGCTTCCGCGCCGCCGGCTCGACTTGGGTGGACCAGTCGGAGACAAAGGAAGAAGCCGAGATGCTCTTCGCGGCCCGTCGGCTGGCCTTCCCCGCGCTCGAGCGGCTGGGGCCGGTCCTCACGGAGGACGTCTGTGTGCCCATCGGGGCGGTGGCGGAGATGCTGGCCCGCATCGACCGGACCGCTGAGAGGCACCGGATCACCATCGCCAACATCGCGCACGTCGGCGACGGCAACTTGCATCCGCTGCTTGTGACGGAACACGGTGACGCGGCGGCTCAGGTCCGGGCCCGTGCGGCGTTCGACGACATCATCGCAGACGCACTTGAACTGGGCGGCACGGTGACGGGTGAGCACGGTGTGGGACTGCTCAAGCGGCCAGGTCTCACCCTGGAACTCGGCCCAGCCGTCCTGCAGATGCATCGCGCGGTGAAGCACGCTCTCGACCCGGCCGGGATTCTCAACCCCGGCAAAATTTTCGGACCCGCATGATCCCTTGGCCACGTACGGGCTCCTGCTTCAGGGCCATCGCATGTGGCCAGTCTGCGATTGCAAAGCCAGCACCTCCCGATCACCATGCCGACGCCGCCCACCGCCCTCTGGTCGCGAAGCGCCTCGGGCACCATCCGCTGGAACAGATCCCCCAACACATCCGGCGCCAACCGCCACACGATTGCCGCCACGATCGTCAGACCGGCGATCCAATTGAGATGGCTTGTAAAGGCCAAGTTCAGGAAGAAGGGAGCTCAGACCTCGCAGAGCAGCTACCTGGAAGTCACGCAGCTGGCTCCGGGGCTACTGGTGCCGTGGGAGAGCCTGTGCCTTCTGCGCCGAAAGAGTCTTGTAGACGGTACCGGCGAGGTCGGGCAGCGTGTCCCCTTCGCTAACGGCGCTGTTGACAGCAATGGCGATGATCATGCCAGTCTTCGGGAAGTACATGTGCAGCACCCGGTTTCCAAAAGTGGCCCCCTCATAGGCCCAGACCGTCCCGGCCACAGGATGGACGAACTTCACGACACCGAGCCCGAAACCGATGGGATCGTCGGCCGTGACGCTCTTGATGGGCTTACTCGTCTTCGCCGAGACCAGGGACTCCAGCTCGCGCTGCTGCGCTGAGGGCAGCAGTCGACCGCTGTACAGCGCCCTGTCCCAAGCCGTCATGTCTCTCAGTGAACTCACCAGGCCACCCGCCCCCTGCGCCCAGGACAGGCGGAGCCGAGGAAGTGACTTGTTGAGATGCTTCGGCAGGACGGAATGGGTGGAGTACGGCGTCGGCATGCGCGAGGCCGTGTCCGGAGGGCAGTCCGGGGGGAGGCAGGTGTCGTTCATTCCGAGAGGTTCGATGATGCGCTCGGCGAGCCGCTCATGGTAAGTATCGTGCGACGCTCGTTCGACAATCATCTGCGCGAGGAGGTAGTTCGTATTCGAGTACTCGTACTTCGCGGGACCCAGTGGCAGGCCCTCCACATAGGACATCAGGCGCTCCAGCGTGAAGCGCGTGGAGGGATTGGCGTCGAAATCCTTCAGGAACGCATTCTGCTCGGTGTAGCTGGGGATGCCGCTGGTCATCGACAGCAGTTGCTTGATGGTGACATCGCGCCACGCCGGATACTGGGGAAGCCACTTTCCCAGCTTGTCCCGTATGGACAGCTTTCCTTCGGCCTCCAGTTGAAGCAGCAGCACGGACGTGAACGCCTTGGTGTTGCTGCCTATCTGCCACAGCGCCTTGCTGTTCACCGGTCGACCACCGCCGTAGCGGGACGTCCCCGCATCGACCGAGATATCAGGTCGCTGATCGGCATAGGTCACCCGAAGGGAGACCGCTGAGAAATGATCCTTAGTGCCCTGAGCGTCCAGATATTTCTCGAGGTCACTTCGCAGTGACGCGGTGGCGCTGCGAACGGATGGCTCCACCACTGCGTGCGCGACGGCCGGCCCACTTCCCGGCACCATCATCCCCGAAACAATCGCCGCGGTGACCGTCGCCAGGGCCACGAGGCGCTTCCCTTGCTGACCACCCCGCCGACGAAGCCTGTACCTCATTGTCGCTATTCCTCCGTCGAATTGAACAGAACTGGGAACGACGATCACGCTACGCAGTGGAGGCACGGCAGGTAATGGGGGTAACCCCCGCTTGGTAGTGGTGCTGACCCCCTGAGTGAGGCCAAGTACAGCTTCGAAGGCAGCCATCTGCCCGTCGGAAGAGGAGAGACCGCGACGGTCATTGACTCATCGCTGAGGTGCGACAACTGACTCTTCAGAAGACATAGAGCCCTTTAGCTCTGGTGGATCTCGTGTTTCAGGAACCTCCCTATGCGATTGTCAAGCCGCGGACGCGGCTGGTTGTGCGGCTTAGGGCGTTTTTCAGAAGTGGATCTTGATGTGTCAAGATTCACTTCATGGGGAGGCACGATCTGACGAATGCGCAGTGGGCGAAGCTGGAGCCCCTGCTCCCTGCTGGGAAGAAGTCCGGACGACCGCCGGTACACACCAAGCGGCAGCTGATAGACGGCATACGCTGGCGCACCCGCGCCGGTGCTCCGTGACGGGACGTGCCCGAGCGGTACGGCCCATGGGGGACGGTGTACGGACTGTTCCGCCGTTGGCAGCGGGACGGCACCTGGCACCGCATCTTCGAGCAACTGCAGGCCCGGGCCGATGCCGAGGGACTGATCACCTGGGACGTCTCGGTGGACTCCACCATCGCGCGCGCCCACCAGCATGCGGCCGGTGCCCGCAAAAAGGGGATCTGCAGATCGAGCCGCCTGGTGGTCTGTTCACCGAGCCGGACGACCACGGTCTCGGACGCTCCCGGGGTGGGCTGACCACCAAGTTGCACCTGGCGGTCGAGCAGGCCCAGAAGCCGATGTCGCTGGTGATCACGGCCGGACAGCGCGGTGACTCCCCGCAGTTCCAGGTGGTCCTGGGCCGTATCCGGGTGCCTCAGCTCGGGCCGGGCCGTCCGCGTACCCGGCCGGACAAGGTTCGCGCCGACAAGGCGTACGGCTCCCGCGCGAACCGCGCCTACCTGCGCAAGCGCGGCATCCGCTGCACGATCCCGGAGAAGCGCGACCAGCCCGCCAACCGCAAGAAGCGCGGTTCCTGCGGTGGCCGACCACCGCAGTTCGACGCTGCCGACTACAAAGAGCGCCACGCGGTGGAGTGCGGAATCAATCGCCTCAAGCGCCACCGCGCGGTGGCGACGAGGTACGACAAGCTCGCCGTCCGCTATGAGGCGACCGTGCTGGTCGCGGCCATCAACGAATGGCTGTGACCAGCACCTTCGAAACACGCCCTACTAGTGCCCGCGGGGTCCTTCGTTCGGCCCGGTGACGCCGATGGTCAGCGGCGGGCGAAGCGGCGGAGTTCGAGGACGGTGGCGACGGCGTAGGCACCGCCACCGGCGACGGTGAGGACCCAGTAGAGGCCGGGCGTGCCGAGGAAGAGTGCCGCCGTGGAGGTCAGGGCGAGCCAGAGGCCGAGGCCGTAGTGGAGCAGGTTGCGGTGGAGGGCGCCTTCGGCGAGGTAGATCATGCCGACCACGAAGCCGGATCCGGTGGGCCAGAGCATCGCCTGGAGGTCGGGCATGTCGACGGCGGAGCTCAGACCGGTGATCGCGAGGAACAGGGCGGCGAAGCCGGCGATCCATGACGCGCCGAGCAGTTGCCCGGAGAGGGCCTCGGGTCCGGTGGCGCCGCGTTGGGCGCGCAGGGCGGCGAGGGTGGCCAGCACGGTCCCGGCCGCGAGTCCGGCGCCGAGGAGCGTCATCGGCAGCCAGCCGGGCAGATCGAGCAGGGGGCTGGACCCCCTGGAGAGCGCGGCGGAGCCGTGACCGAAGAGGTAGGCGAGCCCGAAGGCGGCGTAGACGGCGCGGTTGTCGACGTTGCCCGGCGAGTGCGTCGCACGAGCGGGGGCGGGGCCGGTGGTGGTGTCCGGGGCGACGGCGGTGGCGAGGGGCATGGAGGACTCCAGGGTGGTGGGGGTGGGAGGGCTGAGGGGCGGCACGGGTTGACCGGGGCGAACGGGGAGGAGTGCGACGGGCGACGTCAGGCGTGGGGGACGATGACGACCTTGCCGAGGACGGTGCGGGACTCGGCGAGTTTCAGCGCCGAGGCGGCGTCGGCCAGCGGGATCTCGGCGGCGATCTGGGGGGTGAGGACACCCTCGGCCACCAGGCGCAGCACCTGGGTGAGGTCCTCGGTCAGCCGGGGCTGAAAGCCGGCCCGGCGGCGGCCCGCCCAGAAGTTGTAGAAGTGCGCGCCCTTGCCGTTGGGCAGCGCGTTCCAGGCCGAGAGCTGCCCGAACAGCTTGAGAAACGTCAGTTGTGAGGTGCCCTCCTCCTCCTTGGCCGCCGCGGTGCCGTACGAGACGAGCGTTCCGCCGCGGCGCAGCAGCCGCCACGACTCCACCAGGCCGGGACCGGCGACGTGGTCGAAGACCGCGTCGACGCCGTCCGGGGCGATCTTCCGGATCCGGTCGTACAGGTCCGGGCTCCGGTAGTCGACCGGGGTCGCGCCCAGTTCCCGTACGCTCGCGTGGTGCCGCTCCGAAGCGGTACCGATCACTGTGATGCCGGCGTGCCGGGCCAGTTGTACGAGGATGGAGCCGACACCGCCGTTCGCGCCCAGCACCACGATCGTGCCGCCGGGGCGCACCTTGGCCGTGCGGTGCAGCATCTGCCAGGCGGTGATCCCGTTGACGACCACCGTCTCCACGGCCACCGGATCCATGTCGTCGGGTACCGGCATCAACTCCGCGGCATCGATCAGCAGGTGGCTGGCCCATGCGCCGGTCTTGGTGACGGCGGCGAACCGGCGTCCGGTCATCCCGGCGTCCACGCCGGGCCCCGTCGCGGTGACGGTGCCCACCACGTCGTACCCGGGCACGAAGGGGAACGGCGGCTGGTTGTAGTACTTGCCGAGGCGCATCTGCTGCTCGGCGAAGCAGACACCGGTGGCATCCATCCGCAGCAGGACCTGGCCCGCGCCCGGGGCGGGCAACTCGCGGGCCCGGACCTCCAGGTCGCCGGGCTCGACCACACCGGGCAGAACGATCTCGGTGGCGCGGGTGCTGACGGATGTGTTCATGGGAGATCCCTCGGGAGTTCGTCCGTGTGATTACGCATGTAAGGCTACGCATGTAAGTTTGCGACGGGCAAGGGGATCCCAGATAAACTTCGATGCGTAAGGTTACGGACGTGAGGGGTCGGCGCGGTTGGCTCGCCCGGTCCGGGGGAGAGGGCGTGTTCGCCGTCACCGACCGGGGTCCGCACGCACGCGCGCCCCACGTGTACGCCGGTTGCGTCGGCGTACACGTGGGGCGCGCGGCGGGGCGGAGGCGTCCTCCGTGGTGACGGTCAGGCGTCCTTGAAGCGGGCGACCCTCGTGATGATGGCGTCGGCGATGCTGTCCGCGGGCCAGGGGAAGAGCCGGCTGGCGGCGCGCTGGTGTGCGAGGCCGTGCATGCTGAGCCAGAGGGTGACGGCGTCCTGCTGCGGATCGGTGGTCGAGGACTGCCCCGCCGCCGCGCAGTCCGTGAGGATGTCGGCGAGCACCTGCAGGGCCGTTGTGCCGAGGTCGACGAGGTCCTTCTCCGTCAGGGAGTTGTCGCCCAGGGTCGGCATCCAGAGGCCGCCGAACATCGTGCGGTAGCGCTCGGGGTGGCTCTGTGCGTACCCGAGGTAGGCGTGGCAGACGGCGTACAGCCGGTCCCGCGGGTCGTCCCCGGCCTTCTGCGCGGTGGCGTGCAGGTGGGCTTCGAGCGTGACGAATTCCCGCTGTACGACGGCGAGCATGATGGCCGGCTGGTCGGGGAAGTGCGGATAGATCGACGGAGCGGCGATGCCGACCTTGCGGGCGACCGACCGCAGGGTGATCGCGCGCTCGTCGCCCGTCTCGTCGAGCAGTGCCGCGGCGGCGGAGACGATGTCCTCGCGCAGGCGGCCGCCCTCGCCGCGCCGGTTGCGTACGCGCGCCTGCTTCTGTGCGGCCGGGCCTGCCGCGCTGGTCTCTGTCACGCTCGTAACCTTACGCCGCGAAGTTTATCGACGCGATCCGTGGTCACTGGCACTGACACTGGCACCAGCACCGGCACCAGCACCGGCACCGGCCACCAGCACCGGCCACCAGCACCGTCACGCTTCTCATGCGGGACGGCAGGTTTGTCGAGTACCGGCTCAACTCCGACGTCCGCCCCCTGCCGAGGCAGCTCAAGGCGCGCTGAGGGCCCGGTCTCCGGGACAGGCCGCGGCCGTGGCTCCCGCGGCCTGTCCGGTGG
Source organism: Streptomyces sp. NPDC088124 (assembly GCF_040685895.1). Taxonomy (NCBI): domain Bacteria; kingdom Bacillati; phylum Actinomycetota; class Actinomycetes; order Kitasatosporales; family Streptomycetaceae; genus Streptomyces; species Streptomyces sp. NPDC088124. The sequence continues at coordinate 111,582 of NZ_JBFBJB010000005.1, forward strand.
AACGGCTGCCGGATCAGCCGGTCTTGACGGGGGTCAGGGTGAAGCCGTCGTTGGGCTTGCCCGCGAGGAGATCGGCCAGTCCGCCGCTGAGCGCGTACGTGTTCCCGTTCGGGCCCGCGGTCACGTCGCTGGTGACGGGGTCCTGGACGGTGTCGGTGACCGTCACCGTGGCTTCCTTCCAGTTGTCGCTGGGCTCCACGTGCTGGATCCGGGCGGGCTTGCCGTTCAGCAGACCGCTGCTGACCGCCGTGATCGAGCCGTCCTCCAGGAGCCGCATGCCGGCGGCGGGGGCCGACAGCGGCGTCCCCGACAGCTTCACCGGCTCCGCGTCCTCGGGCTGCTGGACGGGCACCCGTACGAGGGAGCCGTCGGCCATGGCGATGATCAGCCGGTCCCCCTCGACCCACTCCACCGCGGTCATGCCCACATCGTTCAGGAAGTCGGGGATGTCCAGCTTGCCCTGGAGCAGGTCGCTCCGCGGGAAGACCGAGGCGCGGCCCTCGGTGTCGATGCGGAACACCGTGGGGGTCAACTCGTCGACGGCGTAGACGGTGCCGTCGGGCGCCACCGTCACGTCGGAGATCAGGTGCTTCTTGCCGTCGAGGGCGATCGCCGTCAGATCGACGCACCAGTCCTGCTTCCCGGTGACCAGGTCGTAGCTGCCCACACCGGCGATGCCGAACGGTCACCCGGTGATGTCACGTCCGAGCAGGGCGGCCAGCCGGTCGAGCGCGGGGGCGTCCTCCGGAGCGGTCCGGGACGGCGCGAACGGAGCGCCCGGCCCGGACGGAGCGCCCGGCCCGGACGGCAGCCGCGCCAGGAGGCCGCGGGCGAACTCGGTCTCCCGCTCGACCGTGGCGTCGTCGAACAGGGCCTTCTGGCCGATGGCCCGGGCCAGGTCCCAGCCGTGCACCAGGTGCTCGATGGTCTGCAGATGCAGCGCCACCGCGCCGGGCACCTCACCGACCGGCGCCTGCACGGTGCGCTCCAGCGCTCCTGGAGCCTCGAAGGCGGCGACCAGGGTGGCGGCCGACGTCCGGAACGTCCGCTTGAGCTCTTCCGGAGCGGTGTCGGCGTCGAGCGCCGGCAGGGGCGCCTCCGCCCCCATCACGTGGGCGAACGTCCGCTCTCCCGCGACCAGGTGGTCGATCAGCTGCCGGACGGTCCAGTCGGTGCAGGGCGTGGGCGCGCTCCACCGCTGCTCCTCCACGTGCTCGACCAGGTAGGCGACGGTGTCGACGACCTCGGTGAAAGCCGTCACGGGTGTAGCGGACATGCGGAACCTCCGGGAGGGGGGAAAAGAGGAAGGCGGGTACGCGCCCGTGGCGTGCGAGCACCGGACGGGTGATCGCCGCTGGGCGGGGACTCAGGAGAAGAGAGGGGCGGCGGCGGGAAGGCGCGCGTGACGAGGCCCCGCGGCACTCTCCGGCCGGCCTCGGGCCGGGAGTGACGAGTGATGTTTCAGGGGTGACGCTTCGGACGGACAGACGGACGGTCCGGGGCCAGGTGCCCGGCGAACAGCGCGTGCCCGGCGCGGTTCCACGCCAGGATGTCCGAGCGCCGGCCGAGGACGACCACGGGGGAGTCCCCCAGGGCGTCCACGAGTTGGCGCACCGCCGGGGTGACCCGCTCGGCGGGGAGCCGGCGGCGGCTCTTACGGGCATCACCGGACAGGGTGTGCAGGTGGCGCCGCTCCGCGTCGTCCAGCCGCAGAGCCGTGGCCAGTGCGTCGAGGACCTGCGGCGAGGCGTTGAGCGACAGCCCCTGTTCCAGCCGGATGTAGTAGGCCACGCTGACCCCGGCCAGCTGGGCCAGCTCCTCCCGCCGCAGCCCCGGCACCCGCCGCCGGTCGCCGTAGTCCGGCAGCCCCACGTCGGCCGGCTTCAGCTGCGCCCGGCGAGTGGTGAGGAACTCGCCGAGGAGGGACTTGCCGTTCGCTGTCTCGTCCATGCGGTCGAGTATGGCCAGTCCCGCCATATCCAGCCTGCCCCTGCGAGTAGCAGACACGGAGCCTCGGCCGCGGTCGGCGGGGAGGTGCCGGGCGGTCCCGTGCGGGGCCGCCCGGCGGGCTACAGGCGTGATGCGGTGTCAGGCCGTTGTTGGAGGGAGCGCTTCACCTGATCGGGACGTACTGGCCGTTGCGGATGACGCAGGGGCGTCCGTTGACCTCGTACACGGGCTCCGAGGCCGGCGCGCCACCTCCGCGCGGGCCGGGCGGCGGGCCTCCGTACGAGGGGCCTCCGTATGAGGGGCCGGGCGGCGGGCCTCCGTACGAGGGGCCTCCGTATGAGGGGCCGGGCGGTGGGCCTCCGTACGAGGGGCCTCCGTATGAGGGGCCGGGCGGTGGGCCTCCGTACGAGGGGCCTCCGAACGAGGGGCCCGGCGGCGGGCCGGGGTAGGGCGGGTGCGACGGGCCGCCTCCGTACGAGGGGCCTCCGTACGAGGGGCCTCCGTACGAGGGGCCCGGCGGCGGGCCGGGGTAGGGCGCGTGCGACGGACGCGGACGCGAGTGGCCCGGCGGTGCGGCGTCCACGATCACCGGCCCGCCTCCCCGGCCATCATCGGAGGAATCCGACATTTCCAGCAGGGTGTCGACTGCCCCCGCGGAGAGCTTGTGCTTGCCGGACTGTGCCTTGGGGTAGGCCTGCGCGCCGTAGCGGTCCCCGTCGTGTGTCACGGATCCGGCCATGGGGAAGTCGTCTATGAAATCGTCGCGGCCGGCCTTGCCGCTTCTCTGGCGCTCCAGCGCGGAACGCAACGCCTTGTTGGAACCCGGGCGACGCTTATGCTCCGAATACGAGGCGCCGTAGAGTGTGGAGGAGGCACGGCGGCGGGTGGAGCCCATGCTGTCGATCCTGTCCTGGTCCGGCGGCTCATTCCGCAGGACGTCCACGGCGACCCCGAGATCGTCGTCGGTCAGCTGGGACATGAAGCCCGGGGGCTTGCCAGGGCGTTTTTCGTGGTACCTGTCGCTGAATTTGCCGCTGCCGGGGTGCTGCGTCTTGTTCGTCACGGCCATCGGGCCCTTGTCGTTCGCGTAGCCCTTCTTGATGGTATGGCCGCCGAACGGATCGTGATTCGGACCGAAGGACAGCTCCCCGTCGTCATATTCCGCGTCGCGTCTCAAGGCTCGCTCGTGCGCCCTCCTTTCCCTTGCGAGCGCCTCCTGGTACTTCTCCTCCTCCGTCATATGTGCATACTTCCGCTCCCGGCCGCGCTGCACCTGAAGGGGCGCGCGCTGCACCTGGGGCGCCCGCTGCACGGGCGCGGCACCGGACAGGACTGCCGACGTCGCGGCGTTGCCCGCTTGGGTCTGCATGGCCGAGAGGGAGAGGAACGTGTCGGGCGTGGCCCCGGCCGCGTTCTGCGGCGGACGTGCCAACGGCGCTCGGGCGCCGTTGGCTTCGCGATCTCTGTATGCGTACAAGGGCTCGGCTCCTCGGGTCTTTGGGCGGTCCCCCCGGCTTTACTGCCACCTTCCAGGTGTAGTGGGGCGAAGTCTGGGACGCCATGGACGCGAGGGCAGTGTGTGGCTGCCCAACGGGCATCCGTTCAGCGCCTCTTGGGGCAGCGTCGTATCTTCGACCGCAACCACGCCCCTGACCGGTGATGCCTCGCCGGGGTCTTTGTTCCGGGTGTTGCTGTGCCGCCAGAAGGCGGTAGTTCGGGTTGTCGGCTGCCCACTGTCGACGCCGAGCACCGTATCCGGTCCGGAGACACGCAGTCGAGAGCGGCAGCGTGGTCTTCCCGGTCACGGTCCGTGCGCCGGACCCCGGTCCTGGCCCGCGCCGTCAGGTGCGGACGAAGACCGACCAGACCATGCGGATCGGGCGCAGCCGGGAGATGAAGCGCAGTCCGTGCCGGGTGGCGGCCGGTTCGGTGGTGAGCGCGAGGTCGTATCGGCGCTCGGCCACGGCCTGGGCCGCCTGGCTGGTGGAGTCCGCGGTGGCCACTTCGGGCAACTGGTAGGCAACGGGCAGCAGTTGGTCGACCAGCGGTCGTGGCGAGGGGTGTGTGACCACGCTCGGGCGGTTGGACAGCGGACCGCCGTCGGCGCGCCGGGCGATGCCGTACAGCGGGGTGTCCATGACGAAGACGCCGGCCAGCGCGATGTCGTCGGCCATGTAGAAGTGGTGGATGTCCCGATAGGCGTTGGCGACGACCACATGGCTGACGGTGCCGGCCTTCAGGTCCTCCACGGCCTGTTCGTAGGTCGCCCTGAGCACGATCGACGGCTCGTCGGGCAGATGGGTCCGCAGCAGCCGGGCGGCCTGCTCGCTGCTCGTGCCCTCGGGGCCGAGCGTTCCGATGGCCGGAGACCCGGCCGGTGCGGGCCGTACGTCGATCCAGCCGAGCTCGACGGTCATGCGTCACTCCTCGATGTCGGCGACGACCCAGGTGCTGATGGCGCGCCACAGCGTCGCGGACTCCTGGTGGAAGGGGTGGTCCTGGTAGCCGCGCAGGGTTTCCTGATCGGGCAGCAGGCCGATCGCGGCGAAGTCGTAGGCGATCGGACGATCGGCGGTGTTGCGGCCCACCTGCCAGTGAAGGAGGCCGGGCACTCGCTCGCCGACGAGCCGCGAGGACCGCTCGGCCGCGAGGGCCGCGGGATCCTGCCAGCCGTAGCCCGGCTTGAACTTGAACAGCACGATGTGTCTGATCATTGGCATCCTTTTCGGGCCGAATGGCCACCGGACCATCCGCGCGGCGGCACGCGGGGCCGGCGATCAGGCGGAATGGCCGGGTGCCCGGGTCTCGGCCGCCACGAAGGCGGCCAGTCGGTCGAGCCCCTCGTCGATCGACGCGTCGTCGAGCAGGCTGAAGGACAGCCGGATCTGGTGCGAGGAGGCCATGCCGGTGTGGAAATGGTGCATGGGGGTCCAGATGACCCCGTGGTCGCGCGCCGATCTGCGCAGCGAACGGTCATCCACGGTGAACGGCACCGTCAGGACGACGAAGAACCCGCCGGCCGGGGTGTTCCACGTCACCGGGCCGGTGGCGGCGAAGCGCGCGGTGAGGCCGGCCAGCACGTGCCGCAGGTTGGCGCGGTACACCTCGATCTCGCGCTTGTTCGCGGCGACCATGCTGCACCCGTGGCGCAGCAGCTTGCCGCCGATGACGGCCTGGGCGACGGGTGAGGTGTTGAGCGTGACGTTGCTCTTGATCAGCGACAGCTGGTCCGCGAGCGTACCCGCCGGGCGGCCGTCCCTGATGACGGGCTGGTCGGCCACGACGAAGCCGACGCGGGCGCCGGGCAGGCCGGTCTTGGCGAAGGAGCCTACGTGTACGACCTGGTGCTGGGTGTCGAGGGCCTTGAGGGTCGGCGGCCGGGTGACGGGGTCGGCTTGGAAGAGACCGTAGGGGTTGTCCTCGATGATCAGCAGATCGAGGTCGGCCGCAAGGCCGAGCAGGGCGGTCCGGGTGGCCAGGTCCAGGCTCACCCCGGTGGGGTTGGAGAAGTCGGGCACGAGATAGAGGGCGCGCGGCCGTTGTCCACGGGCGCGGGCCGCCGCCACCTGTCGTTCCAGGTCGGCGAGGTCAAGGCCGCCGTCTCCGCCCCCGACGTCCAGCACGGGCATGTCCAGCAGGCGCGCGGCGCCGGTCAGCCCGAAGTAGGTGGGCGCGACGGCGAGGACGATGTCCCGCGGGGAGGCGCACAGGGACCGCAGCGTGAGGAACATCGCCTCCTGACTGCCGACGGTCACCACCACCGCGTCGGGGTCGACGGTGATGCCCTCGTCGATTTCGAGGTAGCGGGCGACCAGGTCGTGGATGATGCCCTTCGTCCGTCCGTACTGGAACAGGGTTCTGCGGGCCTCCTCGTCCGTCAGCCCCACCACCTCGGTGAGGTGGGTGACGAAGGTGTCCAGGTAGTCGTGGAGCTGCTCGACCCGGAAGAACTCCTCGTAGGGCCGGCCGGCGGCGAAGGACACCGCCCGAGGGTGGTCCGAGGCGATGTCGTTCAGCAGATTCATCGAGAGCAGGACGGGGTCGTCCAGCGAGGGATGCAGCTGCGCGAGAGATAATTCAGCCACTTCTGGGATTCTCCGTCCCTGTGGAGCCGAAGGTCCGGATCGTGCACACCGGAACCGTTCGCCCAAAGGCGTGGATGCGAGAAAGTGCTGTCAAGGACGATCGTTGTGGCCGTCGTGTGCCGCGCCGGGGAGTGCGGGAGTGTGCCCCCTGTTCTCCCCGGCGCGCCCGGCCGGCGCTGCCGATCGCCTCGACGGCCGGGCATGGTCCTCGCTCCAGATCTCATCGGCGGGACGGGCCGGAGGCTGGTGTCCGCGAGGGACCGGTCGGCGGCGGGCGGTACCCGATACGGATCGTCGGGGCCCGCGCGTCGTCAGGTCAGGCGTTGCTTCCACCGCGTCCTGTGGCGAGCAACTGCGTCTCCCAGCTGAAGGCGACGCCGGATGCGCCTCCGTGCTCCAGCAGTACGTCGGTGAGGCCCGGGAGGGTCTTCTCGCGGGCGTAGTCGCGCTGCCACTCACTGAGTACGGCCAGCCAGGTGACCGGCACCACGCCCGCCTGGACCATGCGCCGCACAGCCATGTCGTGGGTTTCCGTCGAGGCACCGCCCGAAGCGTCGGTGACGACGTAGACATCGAAGCCCTCACCCGCCGCCTGTATCGCCGGCATCGCGACACAGACCTCCGTCCAGAGACCGGCGATGATCAGCTTCTTGCGGCCGGTCGCCTTGACGGCGTCGACGACGACCTGGTCCTCCCAGGTGTTGATGATCGTGCGGTTGATGGGCTTCTGCTCCGGGAACTCGTCCTGCAGTTGCTTGATGAGGTAGCCGCCGCGCTCCTCCAGGACGGTCGTCAGGATGGTCGGTACGTCGAACACCTTGGCGGCCTTGGCGAGGCCGACAGAGTTGTTCACGATCATCGTGGGCTCGTGGCTGTGCAGGTTGGCGAACTGGAACGGCTGGTGGTCGATCAGGACGAGGACGCTCTCCTCGGGCGTCAGCAGTGCCTGCAGTCCGGACTTCGCTTCCTTGCTCATGGGATCTCTTTCTTGATGTCTGTGTCTGCGTGCTCGGACGGGTCATCGTCGATACGGCCGTACACCGCTCCTCGGCCGAGCCGGCAAGCCATCACGCTGAATGCCCCGCGAACCGGTTCGGACCCCGTGCGGAGAGGCGGCCCCCCCCGGGCATCAGAAGCAACCGGCTCGACCAAGTAGATGACGCATCACCTATATTAAGGCTGGAGGTTGATACGTCAAGTAAACGCTTGCGGGCGGGAGTTGGTGGCTCCGACCTGGGGGAGCGACGCTGGTGGTCGGCCGCGTACGCCGTGGTGCGGCCGGTGGCGGTCGCCCCCTCGGCGGGACCGCGCTCAGCCGAGCTGTGTCTTCAGCCACCGCAGGATGTCGGGGGTTACCGGGTCGGTGATGTCTGCGAATTCGTCGTGGCGCTTGAGGAACTTGGCGACGTAGGGGCAGACGGGGACGATCCGCATTCCGGACGCGCGGACGTCGACGAGCGCCTGCTCGACCAGCTGCGGGCCCAGCCCCTGGCCGGCGAAAGCATTGTCGATCTCTGTGTGGAAGAAGACACGCTGCGCGGCCAGGTCGCGGTAGGCGGTCAGGCCGGCGCGTTGGCCGTCGACCAGGATCTCGTAGCGGCGTTCGGCGTCGTTGCGCTCGGTGACCGTGGTGGTGGAGGACTCGCTCATGGTGCGCCTTTCGTAAGGAGGTCAGCGCGCCGGTGGGTTCCGGCGCGGTGTGATGACGGCGTTCGGCAGGGCCGGTGCGGGAAGGCGGCCGCCGGGGAAGTCCTCGATGACGCCGAAGCGGTCGGAGGAGGCCTCCCAGTCCTCGCGGGCTTTCGCGATGTCTTCGTGGCTGCGGCCGATGAAGTTCCACCACATGACGATCTCCTCCTCGAAGGGGGGCCCTCCGAGAAGGATGGTCCGCGCCGGGGCGCCGGTCTCGTTCGTCATCGTCAGGGTGTCCGCGCCGCGCAGGACGTAGCCGAGTTCGGCGGACCGCAGCGCGGTGTCGATCAGGCGGATGTCCCCGCTGTCCACGAGGAGGCCGTGTTCGAAAGCCGCGTCCACGGCGAGAGTGAGCGTCGTGTGCGCCTCGATGACGATCTCGGCGCCGAGCAGCGGCGTGAAGGTACGGACCGGGGAGGTCCGGCCGGCGAGCGAGCCCAGGAAGACCCTGATCCCGGCCCCGTCGACCTGAGTGAGTTCGGGCGCGTAGTGCTGGAAGTCCCGGGCGGTGTCGCGGTGTTCCCCGGGCAGCGCGACCCACAGCTGGACGCCGTGGATGACGGTGGTGTTCGGGGTGGAGACCTCCGAGTGGGCGATGCCGTGTCCGCCGGTCATGAGGTTCATCTCGCCGGGCCTGACCAGGGCGTGGGTGCCGAGGGTGTCGCGATGCTCGACCTCACCGCTGAACAGCCAGCTCACCGTCTGCAGTCCGGTGTGCGGATGCGGGGGCATGTTCATGCCGCCCAACGCGGCGACCTGGTGCGGCCCGTAGTGATCGGCGAAGCACCAGGCGCCGATGAGTGTGCGCTCCCGCTGGGGCAGCGTCCGCCGCACGCGCATCGCACGCGGGCCGCCCAGGGGGACCTCGCGCGCGGACAGGACATCGACCCGCGGCGCTCCGGTCGGCCGGTCGCCTTCGACGCGTGCACCGCACCGCAGTGCCGCGGCATCGTTTTCCGCATTGCTCACCGAGAGCACCTCCCGCACAATCTGGTTGTCGCATCAACTATGATGTCACGGAGGCAGGCCGATAGCCACAGCGCCCGTACCACACGGGTCACTCCGAGCATGGTCCGAAGGAGGCCCCGACGTGAGCAACCGCGCCCACGGCTCCCCACCCCGCAGGATCTTCATCGACAAACAGAGCCCCAAGGCCTTCCATGCCCTCGTGCAGGTCTCGGAGGCGGTCCGGGCGACAGCCTCCGAGGCGGGGCTCGACCGCACCACCGTAGAGCTGATCAATCTCCGCGTGTCACAACTCAACGGCTGCGCCTACTGCCTGGACGTGCACACCGGAGCGGCCCTGCGTGCCGGCGAATCGCCGCGGAGACTCGGAATCCTGAACGCGTGGCGGGACACCGGCCTGTTCACCTCCGCGGAGCGCGCCGCCCTGGCGCTGGCCGAGGCCACGACCGATCCGGTGAACGCCGGGGCCCAGGCGTCCGCCTACGAGGCCGCCCGGCGGGTTCTCTCCGAGGACCAGATCTCAGCCGTGATCTGGGTGGCGGTCACCATCAACGCGTTCAATCGCGTGTCGATCATGAGCAAGCACCCGGTACCGCCGCTTCGCGACACGTAGGGGCGGTCGGCCCGCCACCCCCTGGCCTTCGGTGTGGCCGACGCGGCGACGCTCACGCCGGCCGTACGGGGCACCCCGGGCCGCCCGTTCCGGTCAGGGCTGTCCCTCGTCCAGCTTCTCCACCACGCGCTCGGAGATCCGGGTCAGCAGCCGCAGTTCCGACGGTGTGACGTTGTCGAGGAAGAGCTCGCGCACCGCCTCCACGTGACGCGGGGCGGCGGCTTCGATCATCGCTCGCCCCTCGTCCGTGATCACCACGAACGCGCCACGGCCGTCCTCGGCGCACTCCTCCCGCACCACCAGCCCGCGCTTCATCATCCGGGCGATGTGATGGGACATCCGGCTCTTCTCCCACTCCAGCGCCCTGGCGATGTCCAGAAACCGCCGCCGCCCGTCCGGTACGTCCGTCAGCTCGACCAGTACGGCGTAGTCCGCGCGCGACACGTTGGACTCCGTCTGCAGCAAGCGGGACAGCCGGCCCATGAGCCTCTCGTGCATGCGGACGAAGCTCCGCCACGCAAGCTGCTCCTCCGGGGTCAGCCAACGCACTGTCTCTTCCATGGAGCAAGTTTAAGCGTGGTTGACACTTCACTGAATAGGCGTCGTGTGCCGACTGTACTCTTTAGGTTGATGCGTCATCTATCTTGATGCGTCGCCTGCCTTCCCGTTAAGTTGGATGACGCGTCAACGTCCTCGTCGGCCCCGGAGTGACCCACGCGCCGGTCGCCGTCGCCCACCACCCCCTCGCACTTCCTGAACTCTCGTTCAGGACAGCACAACCATTCGCACACTTAAGGGAATCCATGACCAGAATCGGCATCATCCTCGGCAGCACCCGCCCCAACCGCAACGGTGAGCAGGTCGCCAAGTGGGTCTACGACATCGCCTCTCAGCGCGGTGACGCCGAGTTCGAGCTCGTCGATCTGCGTGACTACCCGCTGCCGCACCTGGACGAGCCGCTGCCCCCGGCGATGGGCCAGTACCAGGGCGAGCACACGAAGAAGTGGGCGGAGAAGATCGCTTCCTTCGACGGGTTCGTCTTCGTCACCCCGGAGTACAACCACAGCACCTCCGGCGTGCTCAAGAACGCCATCGACTACCTCTACACCGAGTGGAACAACAAGGCGGCCGGCTTCGTGGCGTACGGCGGTGTCGGCGGCGCCCGGGCTGTGGAACACCTGCGCCTGGTCGCCGGCGAGCTGCAGATGGCCGACGTTCGCCAGCAGGTGGCGCTGTCGCTGATGACCGAGTTCGAGAACTTCAGTGTCCTCAAGCCCGGCGAGTACAACGTGCGGGCCCTCGACACCCTGCTCGACCAGGTCGTCGCCTGGAGCCAGGCCCTGGCGCCGCTCCGTACGGCCGCCGCCTGAGCCGTTCGGGACGCCGGTCCGTCCGCACCGGGCCCGGTTCCGCCGGGCCCGGTAGCCGTTGGGTCCGGTTCCGCCGGGCCCGGTAGCCGTTGGGGTCGTGAAACCGGGCCCCGGTGAGGACGGCGAACCATCTCAGGGACGGCTCGGCCGCCGGGTCTTGACGAGCCGCGCCGGGCGCCGCCGCATACGTACGGCGTCAGGATGTCCCGGCGCGGTCGTCGTGGGTTCTGCGGCGGGCCGGGATCCGGTGAGGAGGGTCGTGGAGAGGGCGACGGCGATGAGGGCGGTTCCGGCCAGGACATGGGCGGTGAGGGGCTCGTCCAGGAAGAGGGCACCGGACAGGACGGCGATCACCGGGGCGACGAAGGCGTAGCTCGTGGCCAGGGCCGGGCTGGTGTGGGCGGTGAGGTGGCGGTAGGCGGCCATCGCCAGCAGGGACCCGAAGACCACCAGGTAGGCGAGGGCGAGCCCGGCGCCCCAGGTCGGCCGCGGCGGTGCCGCGAACTCGCCCCGGACGGCGGCCGCCACGGCCAGCGCCGCGCCGCCCGCGATCATCTGCGCGGCCGGCCCGCGCACGCCGGGTGAGTGGTCGTCCAGATGGGAGCCGAGTACCCAGCAAATGGCGGCCGGCAGGAGGATCACCGCGCCGGTCAGCCCGCCGCGTCCCAGTCCGGCCGACAGCACCGCGACGCCCGCCAGGCCGAGCCAGACCCCCGCCCACTCCGCGCCGCGCGCCGGCCGTCCCCGTGCGGTGTTCAGCAGCACGCTCCAGAGCGGAACCGTGGCGATGAACAGCGCCGTCGTGCCCGAGTCGACATACTCCTCGGCCAACGCCACGCCACCCATGCCCACGGAGAAGAGCAGCACCCCGACGAGTGTGGCCCGCCGCCACCGAAGGGCCGTCAGCCGCGGTTCGCGGCGGCGTTCGGCCAGGCCCCACAGCAGCAGACCCGCCGTCAGGAACCGGACCGAGCTGAGCGTGAGAGGCTCCGTCCCGCGCAGCCCGAACGCGATCGCCAGATAGGTGGTTCCCCATACGAGCCAGGTCGCGGCGAGCGGAACGGCGGTTCCTCCGAACGCCGGCGACGCGGATCTCATCACGAGGGGCGCACCTCGGCCAGTCGGCCGGCCGTGACGTCATCGGGGAAAATCACCGTGACCGACTGCCCCTCGTACGTCTTCATCTCGGATCGGTCGCCCATACCGGCCTCCGTCATCGCCGTGTCCGGCCTTGTTCAGTCGCTGACCCTGCTGCGGGACTGGTACAGGACCATCCGTCGGGACATCACCTTAGCTCCGTTTGGTTGACGTATCAACTTAGTGTGTGCCCGCAGCGCGAGCGAAGGCTGCCCCGAGCCGGGCATGCCGTGTGGCGTGACGACTGTGGGCCTGGTGTCGGTGCCGGCGCGCGCCGCTCGCGAATGTCCTGCGTGCGGGGCCCGGAAGTTGCGTAATGGCTGAAAACAGATCTGATGCGGCTGTGACTCCGGTGGCGTGCCAACTCTCGGGTTATGTACTGTTATTGATGAGGCCAAATATGCTTGACCTGTTCTTTGAGGTCTGTTTAAGGTCGGGCGGTGACGTCGAGTTGCAGACGTTATGCACGTTCACTCGGAGTGAGCGACGGGGGCGGCAATGTTCGATGCGCCGGGACCATTCGCTCGCGTGATCACCGACGAAAGGTTAGTGAAGTGCGATCTGAAATGACCGTGACACCGGATTCCGCTGTCATTCGCCCCGAGGCGCTGGCCGCTCAGGATTTCGCCAACACCGTTCTCGGCGGTGCGGCGCCGGGCTTCCACTCGGACTGCGAGACGCCCGCCATGGCCACGCCGGCCACGCCCGCCGCGGCTCAGTTCGTCATCCAGGGCAGCACGATATGCCTCGTCTGCTGACGATGAATTGATTGACCCATGGCCGGAGAAGCCCGTATCACCGGGCTTCTCCGGTGCATGGTTCATGCGGTGCTCATGTCGGCGGTCAGGCATGCGAACGGGGAGACGAAGAGTACGGTGAATTGGAAGCGGTGGAGGCGGCGCGCCTCGAACACGACTGCCGCACAGGAAGCGGCTGATCGTGTATTTCTCCCTATTGCGATCGGGCAGGCCCTTGCGGCTGCGGAGACCCTTTTCCTCCGTGAGGAATTCGAAGAGGACGGATATCTCAGGGGCGTTTCGGCGCAGCAGTATCCGCCGGGCAGCCTGAGGCACCGGATGGGCCGCGTACTCGATCATCCGCGCACCCCCCGGGTATTGGCGGGAGTGACCCTTGCCGCGTCGGCCGGGCTGCTGCTCGCGCGCGGCGACCGCACGGCGCAGATCGCCGCGGCGACGGTCATCGGGACCTGCAACCGCCTGAGCGAGATCCGCACCCCGTACGGGCGCGACGGCGCCGACCAGATGACCGCGGTCATCACGCAGTACCGCGCCCTCACCGCGCTGATACCGGACCAGCGGGTCTCCGACGACCTCTTCCTCCGCGCCGTCAACTTCCAGGCCGGGCTGAGCTATGCGGTCTCCGGCGTCGCCAAGGCCTTCGGCAGCAGCTGGGTCCAGGGCGACGCCCTGCTCGAAGTCCTGCAGACCGAGGCATACGGCCGGGGACCGGCCGCGGCCCTCCTGCGCACGTACCCGCGACTCTGCAGGGCCCTGACCGTCGGCACCGTGGTGTGGGAAGCATCCTTCCCGCTCATCTACCTGCTGCCGCGCAAGCAGGCGACGCAGGTGCTCCGGGCGGTCAAGGCCTTCCACGTCGGCGTGGCCACGGCCATGGAACTGCCCCGCTTCGTATGGGGGTTCTTCGGCTCCCACGGCGCCGTCGGCTATGTCCTCGAAACCCGGGGCGCGCCCCGCACGTTCGAGAAGACCGTGGTCGGCATCGCGGGTGGCGTCACCCTCACGAGCGCGCTGATCGCCCGCGACAAGCGGCGGATCGCCGAGCAGCGGCGGACCGGGCCCAAGGGCGCCGCGCGCCTGGAGCTCGGGGACGGCCAGGTCGAGTACCGCGTGGACCGCCCCGCGGACGAGGCGGCGGCCGGCCCGGTGATCGTCCTGGAGTGCGGCCTCGGCCAGTCCCTCGAATCGTGGGAGTGGGTCGCGCAGAGCCTGGCGCGGCACCACACGGTCATCCGCTACCACCGGCCCGGATACGGCCTCACGACCTCGCGCGCCGCCGGCGGGGACATCCTCGCCGCCGTCCTCGACGAGGCCGGGGCCGAGGGCGAGGTCGTGGTGGTCACCCACTCGATCGGTTCGCTGAGCGCGGCCTCGTACGTGAGGGACGAGCGCTTCGCCGGCCGCGTCGGCAGGCTGGTCGTCGTCGACGGCACCGACCCGGTCCTCCTGGAGGAGGACCGCACGGACCGCAGGCGGCTCGGCAAGTTCCTCCAGGCGCAGCTCTACACCCTGGTGGCGGCCGTGACCGGGATCTACGAATGGGCGCCCAACGCCGTGGAGCGGCAGGCGGGTTACACGCCCGACACCCAGTACAGCCACGTGCAGTTCGTGTTCTCGCCGAGGAACATCGTCAACTCCGTACGCGAGTACCGCGAGATGCGGACCGACGACGCCGTCTCCCGCCTCGGCGCGGTCGAGTCGGTCCTGGTCGTCGCCTCGGACGAGTACGCCGAGCAGCAGGCGGTGCTCGCCGAGAAGCTCGGGGCGAAGTACCAGGTGGTGCGCGGCTCCGGGCACCGCTCGATCATCGGATACCGGGACCATGCCGAGCAGGTCGAAGGCGCTATCAGAAGGTTCTTGGATGCTTCCTGACCGGATCAAGGGCGCGGCGGCCTCCTGCGCCGTGGGAGTGCTCACGGCGCACCTGGTCGCGACCGTCCTGCAGAACACCCCCGACTCCTACAACCAGGACCTGCGCATGTTCACCGGCGGCTGGCCCATTCCCGGCTGGCGGTTCTTCGCGCCGAACCCGGGCGTGCAGAACGTCCACCTGCTGGTGCGCGAGACCACCGCCGACGGCCCGACGCGGTGGCGGGACGTGACGCCCGTCGTGCCGCACGGGTGGACGCAGGTGCTGTACAACCCGCGCAGCCGCGGGCCCAAGGCGCTGTTCGACGCCATGCAGCAGCTCTCCGTCATGAGCGCGAACCAGGCCGACTTCACCTGGGTCACCCGGAGTCTGCCGTACGACCTGGTGCTCGCGGCGAGCCGGGCCGCGGCGGTCGAGGACGCGGAGACCCTGCAGTTCCTGCTGATGAACGTGTTTCCCAGCGCGCCGCCCGAGCACCGGATGAAGCCGATCCTCACCTCCGAGTGGATCCCGCTCGCCACCGCGACCGGCGCGGCGGGAGCCGCCCGGTGAACGTGGAGAAGTTCGAGGGCTCCGAACTGCACGTCCACATCACGGGCTCCATCAGCGCGGCGCTCGTACCGTGGTGGATCCACTGGCTGCGGGAGCTCCATCCGGACCTGGTCGTGAACGTGTCGGTGACGCCCGCCGCGTCGCGGTTCCTGGCGGTGCGGTCGCTCCGTCACCTTGCCAACGGCGCGGTGTGGGTGGACTCCTGGGACGACGAGGGGCTGCCGCGCGAGGTCAACTCCGGGAAGAGCGGCGGCTCCGAGTGCTTCCTCGTCTTCCCCGCCACCCTGGACACCGTCATGCGCCTGGCGCAGGGACGGGCGGACTCGCCCGCCCTCCTGATGCTCCAGGTCACCGACGCGCCCATCGTGATCGCCGACACGTTCCCGGGGTCCAACGAGATCGTCGAGAGCAACCTGCAAACTCTCAAGCTCCGCCCGAACGTCGCGTTCGCACCGCGCGTCAACGGCGTCCGCGCGAGCAACCGGACCACGGCCGAGGTGGGGTTCAACCTGCCGGGTGCCCTCTCCGTGGCCAACGCCCTGCTGAAGGAGAGCCGTTCCCGTGAGTGACCCGAGCGTGTACGACGAGGCGGCGATCGAGGCCTACGACCTGGTGTCCTCGATGCTCTCCCCGGGGGCGGGGCTCGCCGCCTGGGTGGGCTCGCACCGGCCGCTGGCCGGACGTACCGTCCTGGACCTGGGGTGCGGCACGGGCGTGTCCTCGTTCGCGCTCGCCGACGCCGGCGCGAAGGTCGTCGCGGTCGACGCCTCCGGACCGTCCCTCGACGTACTCAGGAGCAGACGGCTCGAACGTGACGTGGGGCCGGTGGAGGGCGACTTCCGCGATCTGCGGCTCGACTCCGCCTTCGATGTCGTCACCCTGTCGCGGAACACCTTCTTCCTCGCCCAGGAGCAGGAGGAGAAGATCGAGCTCCTGCGGGTCGTCGCACGCCATCTGGAGCCGGGCGGCGCCGCGTTCCTCGACTGTACCGACCCCTCCGAGTACCAGCGCACGGGCGGCGACGCACACTCGGTCACCTATCCGCTGGGCCGCGAACGGATGGTGACGATCACCCAGACCGCGGACCGGGCCAGCCAGGAGATCCTGAGCATCTTCCTGGTCCAGGGTGCGTCGACCCTCACCGCGTTCCACGAGAAGGCCACCTGGGCTACGCTCGCGGAGATCCGGCTGATGGCACGGGCCGCGGGCCTGAAGGTGGCGGCCGTCGACGGATCGTACGCGGGAGAGCCCTACGACGCGCGCTCCCGGGAGATGCTGGTAGTTCTGGAGCGACAGTGAGCACAGTGCCCGCGATCGAGGCGGAGGGCGCCACGGTCGTCCTGGACGGGACCACGCTGCTCGCGCCGACGACGTTCACGGTGATGCCGGGCGAGTTCTGGTGTCTCACCGGCAGCAACGGCTCCGGCAAGACGACCCTCCTGCGGGCCTTCCTGGGCAGTCGGCGGCTGACGGACGGCGCCGTCCGCGTGCAGGGCGAGACCGTCGATCTGGCCAGGCCCCGGCACCGGCGGATCGTGGCCTCGCTCGTCGAACCGGTGCCGGTCGCACGGGACATGACGCTGCGCGAGCAGGTGACGCTGGTCGCCGCCTCCTGGTACGGCAACACCGCGGCGACCGCCGAGCGCGCCGAGGAGGTCATGGGGCGCCTCGGCCTCTCCGACCTGGGCGAGCGGTTCCCCTCGCAGCTCTCCTCCGGCCAGCTGCAGCTCTTCAGCCTCGCGCTGACCCTGGTCCGCCCCGCCGACGTCGTCCTGCTCGACGAGCCCGAGCGGCATCTCGACACCGACCGCGTCGACCTCGTCGCCGAGCTGCTCGTCGAGCGGGCGGAGGAGGGAACCGCGTTCCTCGTCGCCACCCACGAGTCCGCCGTCGTGGACGCCTGCGACGGCGTCATGGAGCTGGGATGACCACGGACAGCATCACCGCGGTGGAGGCCGACCCCAGGGCCCGCGTCCACGCCGTACGCCAGCGGTACGCCCGCCGCGGCGACCGTGCCACGGTCCACGACTGGGCGTACACGATCTACCTCACCGCCATCCTCGGCTTCGTCTACGTGGCGCCGGTCGTCTACCTGGTCAGGACCTCGCGGGCGCTCGTCCCCCTGGACTCCTCCGAGGCGGCGACGCCCGTGGTGTGCCTGGTCGCGGCGGCTGTGGTCTGGGGCGCGCAGATGGCCGGCCGGTTCTGGGGGCCGCTGGTTCTCAAGCCGTTCCTGCTGCACGTGTTCATGTCCACGGACCTCTCCCCGACGCACTACCTCGGTACGATCGCCCGCCGCCGCCTCGCGTACGCGGGACTCGGCACGCTGCTCGCGATGTGCACGGCGGCGTTCCTGCTGACCGACCTCCTCGACCGCTCGGACGCCGTGCTCGCGGCACAGGGCGTGGCCGTCGCGGTGGGCATCGGCGCCGTCGCCCCGGTGGCATGGCTGTGGGGCCAGGTCCGGACGGTGCGCGACAACCTCCTGCTCGCCTGCGGCGTGGCCGCCGCGGCCGGTGTCGTGGCGCTGCTCGGCGGGTCCGGGCTTCTTGGCGGGGGCGGCCCGGGGCTCGCCGCCGGTGTCCTCGTCGTCTCGGCGGCGCTGCTCGGCAGGGCCGCCTTCCGGTCCGTCCGCGCGGTCGACCTCGCCCGGCTCGCCCGTGAGTCGGCGCGTGCCGCCGAGGCCCAGACCTTCGCCTGGACCGGCACGCTCCACCACGCGCTCGACCTGTACCGCCCCGAGCCGCGCGGACACACCTCGGCCCTGGTGCGCCCCGACGGCCGCCTGCGCGGATACCTCGCGCAGGGGGCGGTCCGTGCCCTGCGCACCCGGGGCCGCGCGATCGCGGCCGCGGTGTTCCTGCCGGCCGGCGGCGCCGTCCTGACGCTCGGCCTCGCGGAGCCGGACGCCCGGCTCGCGACGTTCTCCTGGGTGGCCGGTGCGGCGGCCGTGTACTGGGGCTCGGGCTGGGTCGGCGAGACCTGGCGCGGCCTGCGCGACGAGCTGACGCTGGCCCCGCTGTTCGGCGAGTGGTGGGGCGGGATGCTCGCACGCACCCTGGCCTGGCCGGTCGTCGCGGTGGCGGTCACGGTGGGGGCGGCGGGTGGCGTCGCGGCCCTGACGCGGTGGCCGCTCCAGGACGGCAGGACGGCCGAGGTGCTGCTGCTCGGCGCGGCGTCGGTGGTGCTCGTGCTCGGGGCCAGGTTCCTGCGCGAGATGAAGATGAACCTACCGATCGAACTGCTGCTCCCCGTCATCACGCCCCTGGGCGACCTCTCCGGGCTCCGGGTCTTCGTGTGGCAGTTCGACGGCCTCGTCGTCGTACTGGCCGGCGTCCTCGTGATGAACGAGATGCCGACCGCGACCGGTGCGGCGCTGGTCGCGCTGGGCATGGCCGCCTGGTCGGTCTGGGCGGGCCTGCGCAGGACCGGGTGGGCCCGCAGGGGACTGTTCACCCGCCTCGGCCGGCTCTGAGCGCTCGCCCGGCCGGCTCTGAGCGCTCGCCTCGGCCGGGTCTGGGCCCGCCCAGGCCAGGTCCGGGCCCGCCCTGCCGCCGGGTACCGGCTCCCGTGTGCGTGCGCGGCGGCAGGGCAAGATGGGGCCATGCCGAACCGACTGGCCCATGAGACCTCCCCCTATCTGCTCCAGCACGCCTCCAATCCAGTGGACTGGTGGCCCTGGGGGGGCGTTCGCGGAGGCGAGACGGCGGGACGTGCCGGTACTGCTGTCGGTGGGGTATTCCTCGTGCCACTGGTGCCTGTGAATGCAAAGACCCAGTAGCCGGCGGTGCTCACACCTCTCTGATGATCACGCGGCTCCCACAGAGCTTCGACCAGTCGTCGCGGTCGGAGGTCAGGACGATCACGGGGGGATCAGGAAGGCAAGTCAATGCTCTGCGCACCCTCAGCCGGTACGCGCGCAGGCACGGCCTCCGGTGGTCACGGAGTGCCGGGTTCGCCGGCCACCACGACGGAAGACCGTGCCTGCCACATCCTCCCGGTCCGGACCGATGTGCTCAGTCCAGACCGATGCGCGCACCGGGTCCGAGCGGCAGGTCGAACCCGTAGAAGACGCTCAGGATCGCGAGCCAGACGAGCAGGAAGGGCACGACGAAGATCGACAGTCGTGAGATGAGTGTGCCCAGGCGTGCGTCCGGCTCGTACTGGCGCAGCAGCGCCAGTGTCAGGAACACGTAGGGGTTCATCGGTGTGATGATTCCGGTGGCGGAGTCGCCTATCCGGAACGCGGCCTGGCTGAGGGCCGGGCTCATGCCCAGGAGCATGAAGGCCGGGACGAACACGGGACCGACGAGCGACCACAGGGCCGACCCGGAGACGATGAACAGGTTGAGGACGGACACCAGGAGGACGAAGCCGGTCACCACCCAGAAGCCGGTCAGTCCGATCGATTCGAGACCGGCGGCGGCCTTCACGGCGAGGAGGACGCCCACGTTGGACCAGTTGAAGAGCGCTATGACCTGGGCGGCGACGAACATGAGGACGAGGTAGCCCGACATGGTTCTCACGGAGTCGGACATGGCGGTCACCACGCTCTCCGCGCCCGTCAGGGCCTTGACCGTGACCCCGTAGGTCAGTCCGGCCAGCATGAACGCCCCGAACAGCACGGGGACGATGCCGGAGAGCAGCGGCGAAGGGACCAGCGCCCCGGCCTCACCGCGCAGCGGGCTCCCCTCGGGCAGCCACAGGAGGAGGACCACCGCCGCGTAGACCAGGAGGACGAGAGCGGTCAGCAGCAGTCCCCGCCGCTGGGCCGGAGTGAGAGCGAGGTTCTGCTCCGCCGGTTCGTCCGCGGAGGCCCGGTACGGGCCGAGGCGCGGCTCCAGGACACGGCTGATGAGGAAGCCGCCCAGAAGTCCCAGGACAAGGCTGCTGGCCGCGGTGAAGTAGTAGTTGACCAGCAGGTTCAGGTGCTGGTCCGCGCCGCCCGGCAGGACCGAGGCCGCCTGCTGGGTGATGCCGACGTAGAGGGCGTCCAGCGAACCGAGGGTGAAGCCCGCTGCGTAACCGGCGCCGACGCACGCGAATCCGCCGATCAGGCCTGCCACGGGGTGGCGCCCCGCGCTCTTGAACACCACGGCTGCCAGGGGCGGGAGCACGATGGAGGCGACATCGCTCATCATGTGCGCCTGGCAGGCGACCAGCGCCACCAGATAGGGCAGGAGTGCGCGCGGCGCGCGGGCCAGGGTGGCCCGCATGACGGTTTCCAGGAGGCCGGTCTTCTCCGCGACCCCCACCGCCATGATCATGAGCAGTACGGCGGCGACGGGCGGGAACGTGGCGAAATTGGGGACGAAGTTTTCCAGCAGCCAGCGTATGCCCTCGCCGGTGAACAGCCCGCTGACCTTCTTGGTCTCGTCGGCTCCGGGCACCGTGACCGACACGTCGGCCAGGGCGAGCGCGGTGGAGACGACGGCCAGGAGGACGAAGAGCCCGGTGAACAGGAGAATCGGGTTGGGCAGGGCGTTCCCGGCCCGCTCGATCAGGGACAGCAACCGGTCGAGGCCACGGGGTCCGCCCGGGGCCGGGGTCTCACGTTCCCGGGCCGGTGCGGGAGTCGGTGTCGACATCATGGCCTCCCCGCGGCGGGGGTGCCCGGCCGCAGCGAACCCTTGCGGATCACACCGTCCTGGATCACGCACACGATGTGGGCCGGATCGCCCAGCACACCGATGTCGGTGAGCGGATCCCCGTCGCACACGACGAGGTCCGCGACGCGGCCGGACGTCAGACTGCCCAGCCGGTCCGCCACACCGAGCAGTTCGGCGGAGGTGCGGGTACCGGCGACGATGGCGTCCATGGGATCCATCCCCAGGTCCACGAGATAGCTCAGTTCCATCAGGTTCACGCCGTGCGGACCGACGGCGGCGTCGGTGCCAAGCGCGATCCGGGCACCCCGTTCGATGGCGTGGGCGATGTTCGTCCTGGTGATGCCGGACCAGCGGACCTTCTTCTGGTAGTGATAGTCGGGCATCGTGTCCTTGTTGATGCCCGCGTACACCGTGGACAGCGTGGGGACGACGAAGGCATCGCGCTCGGCGAGCAGGTCCAGCGCCCGGTCGTCGAGGCCGTAGCCGTGCTCGATGCTGGTGACTCCGGCGCGCAGGGCGTTGAGGATGCCCGCGTTGCCCTGGGCGTGTGCCGCGACCGGCTTGCCGCCGTGACGCCGGGCCTCGTCCACGACCGCGCGGATCTCCTCCTCCAGCAGGCCCTCGTCGTCGGGCTGGTCGTACGGGCTGCCCATGCCGCCGGTGGCACAGACCTTGATCAGGTCGGCACCCTCGCGCAGCACCCGCCGTACGGCGAGCCTCGCCTCGTCCGCGGTGTCGGTGATCTCCGACATGCCCGCGGTCAGGTCGGTGCCGTCGGGCAGACGCAGATCGGCGTGCCCGCCGGTGTGACTGAGGATCCGCACGGCGGTGTGCAGCCGCGGGCCGACGATCCGCCCGGTCTCGACCGCGGTGCGGTAGCCCGCGGACAGTCCTCCGAGGTCCCGGGCGCTGGTGATACCGGCGTCGAGTGTCTGCCGCAGCCGCGTGACGGTGTCGAGGGTCACGAGGACCCGGTCCAGTTCCGCGCGGCGGTGGGGCGGGGAACCATGCGCGTAGGACAGGTGGACGTGGCAGTCGAAGAAGCCGGGCAGCACCGTGCGGCCGCCGGCGTCGAGGACGCGGACGGGGTCGTCCTGGCCGGTCACCGGCGGCGCGGCGGCCGCGGGGCCGGCGTAGGTGATGACCCCTTCGGCGTCGACGAGGATGACGGCGTCGTCCACCGGGGACGAACCTGTGCCGTCGATGAGCCGGGCGTTGTGGATCCTCAGCGGGGTCCGGGACGCGTTCTGTGTCATAGCATCCGACATTCGGGAGACGCTCCTCTGGCGATGGAGAGTAGGCGAGGAGAGTGTGGAATGCACATGAAACCCCGGTGTCACAGCGCAGTTTCCGTGCCGAATTCGTTCCGGTACGCAGAGAAGTGCCGCCCCTGAGCGCGCAGGATAGTGCCGTGGCGGAGCTCGACGAGCTGGATCGTGGCCTCGTGCACGCCCTGCAGATCCACCCGCGGGCCCCCTGGACGCTGATCGGCGAGGTGCTCGGGATCAACCCCGTCACCGTCGCGCGGCGGTGGAGCCGCCTCACCGGGGCGGGTCTCGCCTGGGTGACCGCCTATCCCCGGGTCTCCAACACGCGGGCCGTCGTGACCGGTGTGATCGAGGTGGACACCGAGCCGGGGGCCGCTGAGGACGTCGCGTGGGCCCTGGCCGCCCACCCCTCCATGCCGAACATCAAGCTCACGGCCGGCGGCCGGGACATCGTGGCCACCGTGCAGACCGTGAGCCTCGACGAGCTGGCCCGCCTCACCACGTCCCAGTTCCAGCGCACGCAGGGAGTGAGGGCCACCCGTACCCATGTGTCCACCGGCGTTCCCACCGAAGGGAGCCAGTGGCGTCTGCGCAGCCTGGACAGCACACAGAGCGCACGCATCGAGGCGGCCCTCCCCCCGGTCCACCGGGCCGCGCCGGGCACCGGGGCGGTCTGGGACTCCCTCGACGCCCACCTGCTGGAACTGTTGAGCACGGACGGCCGCATGCCGCTGCGCGAACTGTCCGCGCGGACCGACGCCGGCATCTCCACGGTGCGCCGCCGTCTGCACTCCCTGCTCGCCTCGCGTCTCAACCTGCGCTGCGACCTGGCCCGGCCCCTGTCCGGATGGCCGCTGTCCGCCGTGTACTTCGCCTCCGTTCCCGGCAAGTACCTGGACGAGACCAGCCGGATCCTGGCCGGTGTCCGCGAGGTCCGATCCTGCTTCGTCGCCGCCGGCCCGCACACCCTGGTGATCGACGTCTGGCTACGGGACCTGAGCGATGTGCACGCCTTCGAGGCCCACCTCTCACGGCAACTGCCCCGTCTCACCGTCGAAGACCGCTCGGTCGTGCTGCGCACGGTCAAGCACATGGGAAGACTGCTGGACCGCGACGGCACCTGCGTGGGGGTCGTCCCGCTCCGGCACTCCGCCGGCGCACACCCGGTCGACATCCGGCACCAGGCGCCGTAGAACTCCGCCGTGATCGCGACCGAAATCGCGGACGGCCCGTGGAACACGTAGAACCTATCGCTCCCTCCCTCGCTCCTTTGTGTGGACCGACCCCTTCCCAACTGGTGACTTTTGTGTACCGTACTTAGTACGATCAGGTCATGGCTGGAGGTACACATGTCAACCGACATCGGTTGGGCCGCTCGCGCGGGCGTCACGCGGAGCGCCGGAGGCCAACCTTCCGGTGTGCTCGAACTGGAGGTTGTGCAGCTGAGAAGGGAGTCCGACGGTGTGCTGTCGGTGACACTTGCCGATCCCGAGCGCCGGCTGCTGCCGGCCTGGACGCCGGGCGCGCACATCGACCTCGGGCTGCCCGATCATGTACGGCAGTACTCGCTGTGCGGCGATCCGGCCGAGCGCCGCGAGTACCGGGTGGCGGTCCTGCGCGAGGCGGCGTCCCGGGGCGGATCGTCCTACGTCCACGACGCGCTGCGGCCCGGCGACCTGGTCGAGGTGGGCGGGCCGCGCAACAACTTTCCGCTGGTCCCGGCGGAGGAATACCTCTTCGTGGCGGGCGGCATCGGCATCACACCGCTGCTGCCGATGATCGCGGCGGCGGGGGAGAACTGGCGGCTGCTCTACGGCGGCCGTACCCGTCGCTCCATGGCCTTCACCGACCGTCTCGGGAGCGACCCGCGGGTCCTGGTGCGCCCGCAGGACACGTACGGGGTGCTCGACCTGGCCGGAGCCCTGGGGAAACCACGTCCCGGAGTGGCCGTGTACTGCTGCGGTCCGGAGCCGTTGATCGCGGCGATGGAGGCCGCCTGCGCCGCGTGGCCGGCCGGCACCCTGCACGTCGAGCCATTCTCCGCCGCCGACATCGATACCAGCGCCGACGTGGCCTTCCACGTGGTCGCGCGGCGCAGCAACACCCGGCTCTCCGTGCCCGCGGGCGAGAGCGTCCTCGATGTCCTGGAGACCGCCGGGATCGAGGTGCCCAACGCCTGCCGCGACGGCATCTGCGGCAGTTGCGAGACACGCGTCCTGTCCGGGCTTCCCGAGCACCGCGACACCCTTACGGATCCGGGGGTGACCGACCGTGTCATGCCCTGTGTCTCCCGTGCCCGTACCGCCGAACTCGTCCTCGATCTCTGACCGGCCACCCCGTCCGGCCGCCCGCCCCGAACCGCCCTCCCGAAAGGCATTCCCTTGACCGAGCTGAGCAATCGGGCCTCCGACGACGGTCCCGGCACCGCCGGGACCACCCCCGATCCGGCCGTCGCGGCGGCGGCCACCCCCGGCGGACCGGCCGACGCGGCAGGGTCCGACCCGGCCGAGGCGGAAGCCCCGCGGCGGCCCGCGCGCCGGCGCGGCAGGCCGGCCGCGCCGGAACTGCCCCCCGGGCCACCCGTGCAGGTCGGTGCGGACTGGGCTTCCTGGGCCACCTACGACGCCGCCGAACTCGGTTTCCGTGACTTCTGGTACCCGACGGTCTTCGCCCACCAGGTCGGCCGTAAACCCGTCCCGGTGACCGTGGCCGGAGAGAAGATCGTGCTGGTCCGCGACGAGACCACGAACACGGTCCGCGCCCTGCACGACCGCTGTCCGCACCGCGGCGTACCGCTCTCGCTGGGCCGCCGGCAGTTCGACGGCACCATCAGCTGCCCCTACCACGGCTGGACCTACGACCTGACCGACGGCAGGCTCTGCGCCGTCATCACCGACGGACCGAGCTCGCCGATCTGCGGCAAGGTCAAGGTCACCACCTATCACGTGGCCGAGCGCCTGGGCCTGGTCTTCGTCTACATCGGGGACGTCGTGCAAGGGGAAGAACCGCCTCCGGTCGAGCGGGACATCCCGGCGGAGCTGAACGACAACTCCCTGGTCCTGGGCGGGCGGACCGAGATACGGGACGGCAACTGGCGGTTCGCCGCCGAGAACGGCTTCGACGAGGGCCACGCCAAATACCTGCACAACACCGCGCTCTGGCGGCTGTTCAAGGTCATGCCGACCTGGAACATGACCCGGATCGTGGAGCGGGACGGCTGGCTGATCCGCGTACAGGACGAGGTGCACTGGGACGCCGAGTTCCCCGGTGTCGGCACCTTCACCAACAGGCGCTGGTGGAAGCGGACGCCCCTGCCCGACCGGCCCGGCAAGAACGGCGATGCCAACCCCGTCATCGCCGCCCTGGACCTGCCAGGCTTCGTGTCGATCCGACTGCCCGGCCTGCTGCGCGTCGCCTACCCGCAGTTCATCCACTACGAGTGGTACGTGCCGGTCGACGCCGACCACGTCCGGTACGTCCAGCTCATGGTGCGGTTCGAGACCGGCCGCAAGGCATTGGCGTTCAAGGCGAAGTATCTCGCGGCGATCCGCTGGCTTTTTCACGGGCAGTTCACCGCGCAGGACGCCTGGATGGTCGATGTGATGGACGCCCCGCCGGAGCGCCTGTACCGGCCGGACTTGTCGCTGACAGCCTGGCGCCGCCACATCGAGCAGGCCGCCCCAGTGGTCCAGCCGACCGAGAAACGCCGAGGGCACTGATGCCGGGCCGCGGCCCCACCGGCCTCCACCACACCAGGCTCGGTCCGCCGGACATCGTCCCCACGGTCGTACTGCACGGCGGCGGGCCGGGCTGCCACGCCGCCGCGGACTTCGCCGCGGTGCTCGCCCTGCGCCCCCGCCGGGCGTGGCTCTGTGTCGACCTGCCCCGCTACGGCGGTTCGCCCCTGCCAGGACCGGGGCTGCCGCCCGGCCGGTTCTCCGGACCCGCGGCCGCGCTCGCCGGGCTGCTCGACGGCATCGGCCGTCCCGTGCCCATCCTCGCGCAGTCGCTCGGTGGCGCGGTAGCGCTCGCGCTCGCCGCGCGGCGTCCCGACCTGGTGGAGCGGATCGTGCTGATCGGCAGCACCCCGGCCGCCTTCCGTGGTGTGCACACGGATCCGGGTCTCGGAGCCCGGCTGCGCGACGAGCTGTACGCCGATCCCGGGCCCGCCCGGATGCGCGCGCTCATGGAGGGCGCCGAATGGCACCGCGCCACACCCCCGGAGGAACTCGTCGCCGGGCGCCTGCGGGCGGCCACCACGGCGACGGCGCTCGCCGTCGCGACGGATCCGGCGGCCCGCGGCGCTGACGAGGACCTGGGCCCCCTGCTGGGGACCGTCACCGCCCCGACGCTGGCGGTCTGGGGGGCGCACGACCCCTTCTCCGAGCCCGCCTACGGTGCCGCGCTCGCCGGTGCGCTGCCCCACGGAGACCTGGTGGTCCTCGGCCGTACCGCGCACCATCCGCAGTCCGAACGCCCGGACGCCGTCGCGGCTCTGGCCGACGCCTTCCTCCCGGAGCCCGGCCGCGGAGGCGGGCCGATACCCGCCTCCGCCCCGACGAACCCGCCCGTCCCTCTTCAGCAGGAGAACCCGTGACCCGTACCCGTCTGCTCACCGCCTCCCTGGGCGCCGCGGCGCTCGCGGCACTGATCGTTGCCGACCGGACCGTGATACGCCGCCGCTACGGCGCCGGCCTGCTCGCCAAGGCGGGTCGCGGCACCACCGTACTGACCGTACGGCGACCCGCGTGAGCGCCCCCCGGCCCCGCGCGACCGGGCTCGACGACGAGCGGCGTGCGTGGGTCGACGCGGCCCGGGCGCGCCTCGACCGCACCCGGATCACCGAACTGGTCGTCGGGATGGTGGACATCCCCAGCCCTACCGGCGAGGAGGCCGAGCTCGCCCGGCATCTCGCCGCCACCCTGACCGGGGCGGGGCTGCGCGGCCGCTACCAGGAGATCGACGACCGGCAGGGCAACGCGGTCGGTGTGCTCCCCGGCACCGGCGGCGGCGAGGACGTGCTTCTCTACGCGCCGATCGACACCTTCACCGTCGGCGACGAGGCGGAGGACATCCCGTGGATCGGTGACGAGCTGCGTCCCGACATGCGCCCGCGCGCCGAAGTGCACGGTGACCATGTCGTGGGGCTCGGCGCCAGCAATCCGAAGGGGCACGGGGCGGCGGTGATCGCCGCCGCGGAGGCGCTCGCCGCCGCCGGAGTTCCGCTGGCCGGTGATGTCGTCGTGGGGCTCGGGGCGGGCGGGATGCCGACCAACGGCCGGACCGCCCGGGGGCTGACGCGGCGTAACGCCGGTCAGGGTGTCGGCTGCTCGTTCATGTTGGAGCAGGGGGTGTGGGCCGACCACGCGATCATCGCCAAGCCCGGCTGGGCGGTCGCCTGGGAGGAGGTCGGGCTCTGCTGGTTCGAGGTGCGGGTGCGCGGCACCTTCTCGTACGTGGGTTCCCGGCACCGCATGCCGTACCGGAACCCGATCGCGCACGCGGCCCGGGTCGTTCAGGAGCTGGAGGACTGGTTCCCGCGGTACGCCGCCCGGCACACGGACGGGCTGGTCGCGCCTCAGGGCATCGTGGCCGCGATCGAGGGCGGCTGGCCCCGGCTGGCCTCGGCCACCCCGGCGCTCTGCCGGTTCGTGGTGGACCTGCGGACGAACCCGCGGTCCACGCCGGCGGACGTACGGCGCGAGTTCGGTGCCGCGATCGCCTCCATTCGGTCCGCGTTTCCCGAGATCGATGTCGAGTGGGACATGGTCCTGTCCATCCCCGGCACCGCCACCCCCGAGGACGCCCCGGTCGTGCGGGCCGCGATCGCGGCCTGGGAGGAGATCGAGGGGCGTCCGCACGCTCCGATCACCGCCAACTCCGGTGCCACGGACGCGAACATCCTGCGCGCCCGGGGGCTGGCCACCGCGCGCGTCGGCATGGACCGGATCGGTCCCGACGCTCCGATCCCGCTGGACTTTCCGGCCGGGATGAACGTCGTCGACATCCGGGAGGCCGAGCGGCTCGCCCGGCATCTGATCCACACCGTCGTCGCTCTCGCGGGCCCCTCACGATGACGGGCCGGGGCAGCCGACGGCCGCTGGCTGCCCCGGTGTCCCTGCCCGCAAGCTTTGCCCCGTCGGGCAGATATCGCCGGTCACGGCATTAGACTCGTCCGGAGCAGACCAAACGCGGAAGTGGGCATGACACAGCGGAGCTCAAGCCGGAAACGTACAGCGGGTCTGACGCCCGGCATGATCATCGAGGCGGCACTGCGCCTGTCCGACCATGAAGGCGGCCTGGACCGGCTCACCGTGCGCAGAATCGCGTCGGAGCTGGGCGTCGGGACTATGACGCTCTACAGCTACTTCCGCGGCCGCGACGAGATCCTCGACGGCATGGCCGACTATGTGCTGGGCCGGATGCGGCTGCCGGCGGAGCCGCCGGCGGGCCCGGCCGAGGCGATGCGCGAGGTCGGGCTCGCTTTCCTCGACATGATGTACGAACATCCGACCGTCATCCGCCTGTTCGGCAGCAGGGTCACCGACAGCCGTCCGGCGCTCCGTGGTGCGATGGAGGCCCCGCTGCAGCGGCTCGTCGACGCGGGCATCCCGGCCTCGGTCGCGGTGCGCTGCTACGGGTTCCTGATCACGTACTCGATCGGGTTCGCCACCTACCAGGCCCCCAGGCCCTGGGGCCGCGCGGCGGACGCCGACGACGGGGAACGCGCCGAGCAGCGCCGGCAGCGCTCGCACGTCTACTCGGCGCTGCCTCGCGACGAGTTCCCGCGTCTGGTCGAGCTCGCCGACGAGCTTCCCACCCTGCCCACGAACGAGCAGTATCTGGCCGGCCTGGAGGCTTTCATCTCCTCCGTCCTGTCCTGGTCGGACCTGTCGTCGTCATAGCCGGCATCGGTCATTCACCGGCGGGTTGGCGTCCCCTTCTGAAGAAGGAACCGGCCGACCGCGTCCGCGAACAGGTCCGGCCGGTGGTCGACGGAGGGAACACCTGTACCCGGCAGCAGCTCCGAGACCGCGCCTGGCAGCGCTTCGAGGATTCTCGGGACGTCCGGCAGGGAGAAGGTGTCGAGTTCGCCGCAGAGCACGAGGGTGCGCGCGGTGACCGAGCCGATCCGGTCCTCCATGCGGTACCGGTTGACGGCGAGGTGCCCTTCCTCGACCCGGTCCAGCACCTGGAGGGCGTCGCGGACCAGGCGCTCCAGCAGGTCCGGTCGGTCGGCCGGGTAGTAGCTGGCCCGGTTGTCCCAGAGCCGCTGCACGTGCGAACCGTCGGCCATGCGTTCGACATGGTCAATGGGCGGACGTCCGGAGGCCACCTCCCTGCGGCGCGACGCGTCGACGTAGGGCATGCCCGAGAGGACCAGTGCGCGTACCCGGTCGGGCGCGGCCGCCGCCACTTCGGTCGCGATCACACCGCCGGTGTGATGGCCCACCAGCGCGACACGCTCCAGACTCAGGGCGTCGCACAGGTCGAGCACGGCCTGCGCGAAGAGCTCCACGCTCCACTCCGCGGTGGGGCGGGCGGACGCGCCGAATCCGAGGGTGTCCATGGCGATGGCGCGGAACCTTCGGCCGAGAAGGGGCAGGACATCCCGGTATTCGTCCCAGGACCGGGGTGTCTGATGCAGCAGGAGCACGGGTTCCCCGGTTCCCTCCTCCACGTAGTGGAGCTGGCCGAAGCGGCTGTCGGCGAAATGGTGGCGCATCTGTTCTCCCGGGACGGGTCAGTGGGTGGGCACGGTCAGGGACGCCGGCTTGTCGGCCGGGACGGGGGTGGGGTGGAGGAAGAATCCGGCGATCAGGGACACCAGGGCCGCGCCGCCCATGTAGAGGGCGATGGCGAACCAGCCGCCGGTGCTGTCGAGGAGCGAGGTGGCGATCGCCGGGGCGAAGGCGTTGCCGAGGATGAGGCCGGTGGTGAAGCCGATGGACATGCCGGTGTAGCGCAGAGCGGGCGGAAATGCCTGGGAGAAGAGCGCGGGGACGACGGCGTAGTTCGCGGAGTAGCCGATGAAGAGCACCACGAAGCCGAGCAGCATCAGTCCGTACTGGCGGGTGCCGAGCAGCGCGAACCAGGCGAAGGGCAGCACCACCAGGGACGCCGCGCTGATCAGGAACACCCGGCGTACCCCGACCCGGTCGGCCAGCGCGCCGAACGCGGGAACGCAGACAAGGATCACGGCGGTGGCCGGCAGCAGCACCTCTAGCATCGTGCCGTTGCTGAGTCCGAGGCCGTCGGGCCCGTAGCTCAACGAGTACACCGACCCCATCGTGAACGACACACCGGCCGCCAGGATGGCGAGGGCCAGCAGGGCCACGGTGCGTCCGTTGTGGCGCAGGACCTCGACGATCGGCAGTTTGGCCACGTCTCCGGCTTCCTTGGCCCGGGCGAAGTCCGGGCTCTCGTCGACCGCGCGGCGGACGAAGTAGCCCACCACCACCAGGACCGCGCTGCCCAGGAAGGGGACGCGCCAGGCCCAGTCGAGCATGTCCTGGGTGGGCAGGGAGAACACTGGCAGGAAGGCGAGGTTGGCCAGCAGCAGACCGGCGGTGGACCCGGTGTTCACCAGCGATCCGAAGAAGCCTCGCCTGTTCTCCCCCGCGTGTTCAACGGTCATGAGAACGGCCCCGCCGTACTCACCGCCGACGCTGATGCCCTGCAGGATGCGACAGACGATGAGCAGGACGGGCGCCGCCAGCCCGACCTGGTCGTACGTCGGCAGCACGCCGATCGCGAAGGTCGCGATCCCCATCATGATCAGTGTGATCATGAGCGTGGTCTTGCGGCCGACCCGGTCGCCGAAGTGTCCGAACACGACCGCCCCCACCGGCCGGGCGACGAAGCCGATGGCGAAGGTGGACAGTGACAGCAGGGTGCCGACCGTGGGGTCCGTGCTGGGGAAGAAGAGCGGGGCGAAGATCAGCGAAGCGGCCAGGCCGTAGGCGGCGTTGTCGTAGTACTCGATGGTCGTGCCGATCCAGCTCGCCACCACCGCTTTCGTCCGTTGTCTCGCGGGAGTGCTGGAAACGCTCATCGGATCCTCCATGAGGTGAGCCGCAAATGGGTGCGACGCCGGGCCGCGGACAGCGGCTGGAGCGGGAACGTGAGGAA
The DNA here is from genome assembly GCF_040685895.1 of Streptomyces sp. NPDC088124. NCBI lineage: Bacteria > Bacillati > Actinomycetota > Actinomycetes > Kitasatosporales > Streptomycetaceae > Streptomyces > Streptomyces sp. NPDC088124. The sequence goes on from NZ_JBFBJB010000005.1 coordinate 142,584, forward strand.
TGAGGTGGCCGCTCGGTGTCGAGCGGGGCCGCCGCCCGGCAGAGGCACTGCTGGGGGGCTCGGCGAGAAGTGGATGTCCGTCGAGTGCTGTGCGGCAGGGCCGCGGCGCATGACCTGCGGCGGCGCCGGAGCACGTGACCGTACGATGTACGGTTCAATGCACGGGCGTCAAGGGCCGGTAGCCGGGAGGAGCAAAGACGAAACTCTTCCGTTACCGCGGATCCAGCGGATCAGGTCGGAAACACCGTCGTCATCCGGTCTGGGCCAGACCGGTGATCCGGAGGCCGGAACGCACCTTGTAGCGCTTGTTGACACTGATCAGGGTGGCGGTGAGCGGTTCCAGGTGCCGGGCCTGTCGGAGCGCGCCCGCGTCGACACCGGGGCGACCGGTGACGGCGCGCGCGAGATCGCACGCGACGTCCTTGGCCTGCTCGTCGTCCCCGCAGACCAGTACGTCTTCGTGGTCCAGCACCTCGGACCGGCCCCAGAGACTGACCGCTGACACATGGTGGAACGCTCCGGCCAGTCTGGCACCGGGGGCGATCCGCAGGGCCTCCTCGGCCGCGCTGCTGTCGGCGAGATCAAGGCCGTAGGCGCCCCACTCGTCGAAGCCGAGCGGATTGACGCAGGAGATCAGCACCTTGCTGGTCAACCGGTCGGCGAGGGAGGCGACCAGATCCGCGTGCCCCCGGTACGGCACGGCGAGCAGGACGACGTCCGCCGCCTCCGCGGCGGCGTCGTTGTCCGCCCCGCTGACCCGGCCCGCCTCATCGATCCGGTCGGCGATGCCGTCGGCCGTCTCCTGTGCCCGCGCGGCGGAGCGTGAACCGATGACCACGGTGTGGCCGGCCTTGGCGAACCGGTAGGCGAGGCCCTTCCCCTGAGGTCCCGTGCCACCGATGACAGCGATCTTGTAGAGGGTCACTGCGACTCCTTGTGCTGTACGAGCTGTATGAAGGGACCTTCAGGGCCCCGTGAGCGAGCTGAGTGCGAGCCGCAGGCCGCGGATGTCTCCCACGGCGTCCAGCGCCAGGCACTGCGCGATCCACCGCTCCGGGCGGAGGCCGTCCCCGGCTGTTTCCGTCCGGCGGCGGAACTTGGCCGTCACCATCTCCGTGAGCGCGGGCAGGGCGGTCCCCCGTGCCGCGCCGGCATCCTCCCCTACGACCCGCTGCCCGTCCGGCAGGTGGACGACCACCCGGGCACCCCAGTGGTCCGGCAGACCGGCGTCGAGGTCGGGCGCTGGACCCAGGACCACATCCGGCGTGTCGGGGGGCAGTTCACCGCGGAAGAAGGCGACGTCCCCGGCGGCTCCGCGGAGCCAGGCTCCGACGGCGTACGCCGCGCTGGCCGCGGCTTCGGTGGGCCCTGAGGGCGCCCGGTCGGCGGTGACGAAACGGGACAGGGCGTCGGGGAGAAGGACTTCCACCCGGTGAGCCGAGCCGACCGGTACCTGCCGCTCGGCCAGAGCATCCAGTGCCCGGAGCGCCGCGTGCAGGGGAAGGGCGCACGGATACGCCTTGAAGACGCAGGCGTCGAGGTGAGGGCGTGCCCTGGGCGCCCGGGTCGCTGGTGCCGTGCCCAGTGCTGCGGCAGCCGGGCCGTCCAGCAAGGTCCGGCTGGCCCGCGCGCCCGCCCTGGCCAGGTAGGCGGCCTCGACCCCGTTCGCTGCCGCGTGTCCGGCCAGCAGGTAGTGTCCCGCCCCCAGTTCGTCCTGGCTGAGCAGCCCGCCGAGCCCGGCCGCCGCCAGGCTGAGCGAGGCCACGGTGGCCGCGCGGTCCAGGCCCAACAGGTGTGCCGTGGCGGCAGCCGCCCCCAGCGCTCCGAAGACCGCGGTGGGCCACCAGGACCGTTCGTAGAGCCGGGGCCCGCCGAACCGCAGCCCCGCCTCGACGGCCACCTCGTAACCGATCAGGACGGCGTCGACGACGGCACTGCCCGGTCGTCCCTCGTGGTCGGCCACGGCCAGGGCGGCCGGGATGACCACGGCCGACGGCACCACCGCCGAGGCGGGATGCAGGGCGTCGTACTCGTCGGCGTGTGCCAGCACCGATTCCACCAGTACGGTCGTGCGCAGGCAGTGCGTGCCCGTCAGTACCGGCGAGCGCAGACCGCCGCCCGCGCCGGTACTCGACATGAGCGCGGAGAGCTGGTCCGCCAGGGGATGGGAGGCACCGACCACCACACACCCCATGGTGTCCAGCACGTGCAGAGCCGTCAGGAGCCGGGTGTCCCCGTCCGCCATGGTCGGGCGGTGGACGCCCTGCTCCGCCAACTCCTCGATCACACTCACAGGCCGCTCCCCGACGCCAGGCCGGGAAGCACCTCGGAGCCGACGCTCTCGATCAGATCGGTGGGCGGATCGTAGGACCCCACATGCTGGAGGAAGACGCTGGTCACTCCGTCGGCGTGCAGGGCCCGCAGTTTGCGGACGATCTCCTCGGCCGTTCCGACCAGGCAGAACTCCTCGGCGAACCGGAGGGCGGCGGCGTCGCTCACCCACTGGGAGCAGATCTGCACGGCCGCGTCCCAGTCCTCGGCGTGCACGAGATCCGGGTAGACCCCTTCGACCTTCGCGGGAACATCCACCTCGATCCCGGCGAGTGCGAGGGACGCCGCTCCGCCGTTCTGTGCGATCGACGCGCAGATCGGTTTGAGACGCCGGGCCGCGGCCAGCGGGTCGTCGGTCACCGCGCAGAACGCCGAAACCGTCAGGGAGACCTCCCCGGCGGCGCGTCCTGCGGCGATGGCGCCGTCCCGTACGTGTGAGGTGGCGTTCGCGAGGGTCTTCGGTGAGACACCGCTGAGCAGAATGGCTCCGTCGGCGATCTCGCCGGCGAGCTTCAGGTTCCGCGGACCGCTGGCGGCGAGGTGGACGGGGATCTCCGGGCCGGGGTCCCGGAGCCGCGACCTGACGCCGCCGAAGTCCCACTCCTGTCCGTCGAGCAGTGCCTTCAGCAGGGTGAGCCCGGCGCGCATCTCCGCCCCGGTGCTCGGACGCATGCCGACGGGGCCGACCGAGCTGTTGCCCACGCCGAGGCCGAGGATGAACCGGCCGGGCGCGAGTTCGGCCACACTGCGCGCCGCCGAGGCGACGACGGCGGGGTGGCGGGTGGCCAGGTTGGTGACCGCGCTGCCCAGGCCGATCCGCTCCGTGGCCAGCGCGGCGGCGGTCAGCACCGTGAACACGTCCCGCCACAGCAGCTGCGAGTCGGGGAACCACGCCTGGTCGAAGCCGAGGTCCTCGGCCCGCCGGACGCTCTCCACCAGCCGGTCCGCGCGATCGCAGGGCGGTATCCGTATGCCGACGCGCAGCGCGCCGTCTCCGGGGGAGGTCATGCCCGTGCCCCGCTGAGGAAGTCCAGGTGCAGCGCGTTGAACCGGTCCGCGTGCTCGTGCTGGGGCCAGTGGCCGCACTCGGCGAAGATCTCCAGCTTCGATCCGGGGATGCCGCGGTTGAGGGCGTGTGCCTCGGGAACGTCGCCGAAGGGGTTCTGCGCACCCCACACGATCAGCGTCGGCGCGGTGATCCGGCCCAGCTGCTCGGGGCTGAGCAGGTCCTCCAGACGGTTGTCCATCTCCTGCAGGCACAGCAGGTTGGGCAGTGCCTTGACGAACTCCGGCTGGTGGTAGATCTGGTGGCGGACCTCGACCAGTTCGTCGCTGACGTTCGCCGCGGGGTCGAACATGAGAAGTTCGAGCCGCTTGCGGGTGAAGGCGATGTCGTCCTCCTCCACCGCCTTGCGGGTGCTGGTCCTGATCCGTTCCATCACCGTGGGATTGGCGACTGTTCCACCGGGGGCGACGAGGGTCAGCCGGCTCACCCGGTCGGGATGGTCGGCTGCCAGCCGACCGGCCACCCAGCCCCCCAGCGACTCGCCCACGAAGTGGGCCCGGTCGATACCGAGGGCGTCCATGTACGCCAGCACATGCTCCACGTAGCGGGGAATCCGGTACGGCGCGTCGGGGCCCGCTGTGTAACCGTGGCCGATCATGTCGATCGCGTGGCAGGCGTACCCGGCGTCCACGTGGGCGGGGATGTTGCGTACGAAGGCTTCCAGATGGCCGCTGGTGCCGTGCAGGAATATCACGGCCTCGCCGGATCCCGCCTGAAGCGACCGGGTGCGCATTCCTCCCGCGTCCACGTAGGCGAGACGAAATTCCACCCCTGCCAGATCGGTCCAGATACTCATGTTTTCTTCTCCTCTTTCATGGAAATTACGAACGGGGTTCCAGAACCGCTACGCCCATTCCGGTGAGCCACTCGTCCATCGCGGCGTAGGCCAGAGTGCGCCCCTCGCACGGGCCGAGAGCCGCCATCATCGCGATCCACGACCTGATCTCCTGGGCTCCGTTACCGGCCTCGGCCGCCACTTCTTCGGAGGTGAGCGTGAGGAGCGGACTCAGGTCCCCCTTCTCGACCAGGGAGAGGAAGCGCCTGTCGAAATCCTGGTTGATCTGCGGCCGGGCGGCCCGGATGATCTCGCGACGGCGGACCTCGTACTCGCTCCACGAGTCGCGCCCGTTCAGCCACGCCTCCACCAGGAAGCGGTCGTCATCGCTGAGCGCGTCGAACCATGCGGGCCAGGGCAGCTGATGGGACAGCCCGCCGGAGGCGATCACCGCCACCCTCTTCGCCGTGCCGTCCGCGCGCACGGCCGCGCCGATCGCCTCCCCCAGTGCGTGACAGCGGGCGAGCGAGGGCAGCGGCGGCGCGAACATGTTGATCACCACGGGCACCACGGGGACGGTCAGCCCGGGCAGCAGATGCTGAAGGCTGTGGGTGATGCCGTGATCCACCGTGAGCCGGAGTGAGAAGGCCGGATCGAACTCCTCGCGCACGAGGGAGTCCACCAGGTGGCGTGCCAGCCCGATGTCCACCGGCAGCGGGCCCGAAGGCGTTCCGGCCTCGCCCGCCCCCAGCACCTCTCCGACGCCGACGGTGATCGCGGGCATCATGTCGAGGAAGAATCCCCGGAAGTGGTTCGAGCCGATGATCACCACCGCGTCGGGGCGGGCCTCGGCCAGTGCCTCACGGGCCCCGGTCAGTCCGTCGCGGAACCGGTGCGCGCCTTCCAGATGGTCCACCTCCGCCCAGTGCGTGTTCATCAGGGTGCTGTGGGAGGCACCCACTCCGAGGACCACGGAACTCATCCTGTTCTTCCTTCCGGGTGTGGTGCGGCGAGGCGCGACAGGCGTCGACGACGCAAGAGGAATCGACGAGGCGGCAGGCGTCCTGCCCGTCAAGCCGAATCCCGACGCAATGGTCTTCCGGCTATTCGCACGTTCCCCGTGTGAAAGAGCGGGAGTTTGTCGGTCGGGTGGCACGTACCGAACGGCGCCTTGGCCGGAGGTATCGAATAATTACAACGTACCGTACATAGTACGGATGTCAATCGGTTGCCGGAAAGTCCTACGAGGGTGGAAGAAGGCACCGCGGCTGTCGCCCGGCCGACCCGGAACCGACAGGTCAGGACGCGAGGTCCGCCCGGCTCAGCAGGTCCAGCGCGATGTCCGTGATCATGTCCTCCTGGCCGCCGACCATCTTGCGGCGGCCGACCTCGACCAGGATCGCGCGGGTGTCCACCCCATGACGGGCGGCGGCCGCCTCGGCATGACGCAGGAAACTGGAGTAGACGCCCGCATAGCCCAGCGTGAGTGTCTCGCGGTCGACGCGGACCTCACGGTCCTGCAACGGCCGGACCAGGTCGTCTGCCGCGTCCATGAGGGGGAACAGATCGCAGCCGTGCTCCCAGCCCATCAGATCGGCCACGGCGACGAACGCCTCCAGCGGGCAGTTGCCGGCGCCGGCGCCCTGGCCCGCGAGGGAGGCGTCCACCCGGGTGACACCCTCTTCCACGGCGACCACGGTGTTGGCCACGCCGAGGGCGAGATTGTGGTGGGCGTGGATACCGAGCCCGGTCGTAGGGTCGAGAACGTCTCGATAGGCCCGCACACGGGCCCGGACACCGTCCATGGTCAGCCGACCGCCGGAGTCGGTGACATACACGCAGCCGGCGCCGTACGACTCCATCAGCCGGGCCTGACGGGCGAGCTCGGCCGGCTCCGCCATGTGCGACATCATCAGGAAGCCGGCGACGTCCATACCCAGGGAACGGGCGGCCGAGATGTGCTGGGCGGAGATGTCGGCCTCGGTGCAGTGGGTGGCGACGCGCACGGAACGTACGCCGAGGCGGTGCGCCTGCTCCAGATCGCGCACGGTGCCGATGCCCGGCAGCAACAACGTGGTGGGAATTGCGGTGATCGTGGCGTCCACGACGGCCTCGATCCACTCCCAGTCGGTGTGGGCGCCGACACCGTAGTTGATGCTGGAGCCGGAGAGACCGTCGCCGTGGGCGATCTCGATCGCCGACACCCCGGCGGCGTCCAGGACGGCGGTTATACGGCGAGCCTGTTCGACCGTGTAGCGGTGCCTTACGGCGTGCATGCCGTCCCGCAGGGTGACGTCCTGTACATACAGAACGGGTGCTGCGGAGGCCGCGGCCGCGTGGGCCGCGGAGCTGGTCCTGGTCATCGTGCCATCCCTTCGCCGGGGCGGTGCGCGGCCATGCGTTCCGCGGTGCGCAGCGCGGCCGAGGTCATGATGTCGAGGTTGCCCGCGTAGGCGGGGAGGTAGTGCGCGGCGCCCTCGACCTCCAGGAAGACCGAGATCTTCACCGCGTCGGGGCGGCCGGACCCGGCGGGCAGCCAGGACCGCAGCGGATCGTCGGTCCCCACCCGGTCGAACTGCACCTTCTGCTTGAGGCGGTAGCCCGGCACATACGCCTGGACACGGCCGACCATGTCCGCCACGGAAGCCGTCACCGCCTCGGTGTCGCACTCCGAGACCAGGCAGTACACGGTGTCGCGCATGATCAGCGGTGGCTCCGCCGGGTTGAGGATGATGACGGCCTTGCCGCGGGCGGCTCCGCCGACGGCCTCGACGGCGGAAGCGGTGGTCTCGGTGAACTCGTCGATGTTCGCCCGGGTACCGGGGCCCGCCGACCGGGACGCGATGGAGGCGACGATTTCCCCGTAGTGGACGGGGGTGACCGCGCTGACGGCGGCGACGATCGGGATCGTGGCCTGGCCACCGCAGGTCACCATGTTGACGTTCCGTGACCGCAGGTGCGCGTCGCCGTTGACCGGGGGCACCACGTAGGGGCCTATCGCCGCCGGCGTGAGGTCGACGACCGTACGGCCGAGCGCGCCCAGCACTTCGTCGTGGCGCCGGTGCGCGCCGGCGGAGGTCGCGTCGAAGACGATCTCCACGTCCGCGAACTCGTCCATCTCCAGCAGCCCGTCGATCCCCCGGTGGGTGGTGGCCACTTTCAGGCGCCGGGCCCGGGCCAGGCCCTCGGAGTCGGGATCGATGCCGACCATGGCCGTGACCTCCAGGCTCTCGGAGAGCCGGAGGACTTTGATCATGAGATCGGTGCCGATGTTGCCGGATCCGATGATGGCCACCTTGGGGCGCCTGCCCGTGGCCGCCTCGGGGCGTGTGTCCGCGCTCACCGGTCTTCTCCTTGCAGGGCGAACCCGACCCGTACGGAACCCAGGGCCGAGATACGGGCTTCGAACACATCACCAGGGACTGCGGGTGCCATCGGGCCCAGCGCTCCGGTGAGTACGAGGTCACCTGCCCTGAGCGGATCCCCCAGTCCGGCCAGGGTCGACGCGAGCCAGGCGACGGCGTTGAGGGGACTTCCCAGGCAGTCGGCGCCGCTTCCCCGGGAGACGATCTCGCCGTTGCGCGTCATCGTCATCTGCACGGAGGCCAGGTCCAGCGCCGTCAGAGGCACCGGGGTGCCGTTCAGGACGTACAGCCCGCTGGACGCGTTGTCGGCGACCGTGTCGACGATGGAGATGTCCCAGTCGCACACCCGGCTGTCGACGATCTCCAGTGCGGGCAGCGCGAAGTCGGTGGCCCGCAGCACATCGACGACGGTGCACTGCCGGTGCGGCAGGTCGCGGCCCAGTACGAGGGCCACCTCGGCCTCGACCTTGGGCTGGATCAGCCGGCCGGCGGGCACCTCGCCGCCCTCCGGCACCTCCATGTCCGCGAACAGCACCCCGAAGTCGGGCTGACCGACCCCGAGTTGGGACTGCACGGCCTGAGAGGTCAGGCCGATCTTGCGGCCCACCGCCCGTCGCCCTGCCTCCAGGCCGTGCCGGACGTTGAGCCGCTGCACGGCGTACGCACTCTCGATGTCACCGTCGTCGAACAGCACGCGTACCGGGTCGCAGGGGATCTTGGACCGGGCGGAGTCCGCCAGTACGCCGGCGGCCTGCACCACGGCCGGGGATACGGAGTCGGGCGGAACAGCGGGGGGTGCGGTGGGCACGGGATACCTCCAGGGACGAGCGAGGACCGAGGCCGTCAGTGCCCTCGATGTGGCCTCCGGTATAGACGCATCATCCGTGGTGAGCCAATGTTTGTTCCGTGGCACGGAACAGTGGGGGCGACAACATGCTCGACAAGTGCGCCCTGATCCTCAACTGTTTCCCGCCGACCGGAGGTCCCTTCCGCCTCACACAGCTGTCGGAGCTGACGGGTCTGCCGAAGACGACCGTGCACCGGCTGGCGGCCGACCTGGTGCGGCTGGGCTGGCTGGAGCGGTCAGGAGCCCACTACCATTTGGGCGTAAAGATGTTCGAATTGGGTGCGCTGGTACCCCGGAGACGAGATCTGCGCCATGTGGCGCTCCCCTTCCTGCAGGATCTGTTCGAAGCCACCCACGAGACGGTCAACCTCGGCGTCCGTGAAGGTCTGGAAGTGGTCTACCTCGAACGCATCCACGGGCACAACGCCCCGCAGTTGCCCTCGCACGTCGGAGGGAGCCTGCCGCTGAGCTGCACCGGTGTGGGCAAGGTCCTCCTGGCCTTCTCCGGCAGCGAGCTGAGGGAAGACGTACTGTCCCGCCCCCTGCCCAGCATCACGCCCTACTCGATCACTGATCCCGCCCGGCTGCGTACGGCACTGGAGAAGATCCAGGTGTCCGGGCTGGCCTATGAGGAACAGGAGTCCACGATGGGGGTCAGCTGCGTCGCGGCCCCCGTCTTCGCGGGCGACGTCACCGTGGCGGCACTCTCGGTATCGGTTCCGCGCACCCGCTTCCGCCCCGCCCTGCTGGCGCCGGCCGTACGCACCGTGGCCCTCGGTCTGTCGCGAGTACTGCGCCAGGGGGCGGCGTAACCGGCCGAACCAGTGCGGCAGCGCGAAACCCTTGTCGGTTATTCGCATGGTTGAGACGGTCTCTTCGCGGTGAACCTGTGACGAGCAATGCTCAGGACTTGTGGATCAGCCTTGGAAACGCGCGAAGGGCGTACCTTCCCGGGGGATTGACCGAGGAGTCACCAAGTAGACCTGCGATGCGGCACGGGTTGGGAAGGCACGCCCATGCCGAGCGTAGTCACCGCCGAGGGTTCCAGGGCGGCATGATCCGCCGCTGCATCCGTACCGCCGGGATCAACACCAAGGCCGAGCCGCGGATGGACGCCTGGCTCAGGACGCACGCCGCATTCGAGGTGCAGCTCGGACAGGCGGTACACGCGGTGGGCGGCCCGGTAGCGCTGACCGACGACCCGGACGCGGTCCGCGGCATGCTCCACAGCCCCGGTCGAGACGATCCGACGGCACCGAGCGAGCCGGCTTCCGCGACCTGCCCGCGGTGCGGATGGCCACCCGCCTCAGGTTGGATCGTGCAACGATGGCGGTATGAACCGACTTGCCGATGAGCAGTCGCCCTACCTACTCCAGCACGCCTCCAATCCAGTGGACTGGTGGCCATGGGGAGAGGAGGCGATGGAAGAAGCTAAGCGGCGGGACGTGCCCATCCTCTTGAGTGTGGGCTATGCGTCCTGTCACTTATAGCTTCTGCTGATTTACTGGTGTCATGTGATGGCGGGCGAGAGCTTCGAGGACGTCACCACCGCCAAGTACATGAACGCCCACTTCGTCAACATCAAGGTCGACCGCGAGGAGCGGCCCGATGTCGACGCCGTCTACATGGAGGCCGTGCAGGCCGCCACCGGGCAGGGCGGCTGGCCCATGACCGTGTTCCTCGACGCCGAGGGAGCGCCCTTCTACTTCGGTACGTACTTCCCGCCCGCGCCTCGGGGCGGCATGGCCTCCTTCCCGCAGGTGCTGGAGGGCGTCAGCGCCGCCTGGACCGGACGGCGCGCGGAGGTCGCCGAGGTGGCGGCGCGGATCGTCGGGGAGCTGGCCGGGCGGTCGCTCGCGCAGGGCGGTGACGGGCCGCCCGGGGAGTCGGAGCTGGCCCAGGCGCTGCTGGGGCTGACCCGGGAGTACGACGCGCGGCGGGGCGGGTTCGGCGGGGCGCCGAAGTTCCCGCCGTCGATGGTGGTGGAGTTCCTGCTGCGGCACCACGCCAGGACCGGCTCCGAGGGCGCGCTGCAGATGGCCACGGACACCTGCGAGGCGATGGCACGCGGCGGGATCTACGACCAGCTCGGGGGCGGGTTCGCGCGCTACTCCGTCGACGGCGAGTGGACCGTCCCCCATTTCGAGAAGATGCTGTACGACAACGCCCTTCTGTGCCGGGCGTACGCGCACGTCTGGCGGGCCACCGGCTCCGATCTGGCCCGCCGGGTGGCGATCGGGACCGCCGAGTTCATGGTCCGTGAACTGCGCACCGCCGAGGGCGGGTTCGCCTCGGCGCTGGACGCCGACAGCGCGGACGGCAGCGGTGGCGGACGCCATGTGGAGGGTGCCTTCTACGTCTGGACGCCGGACCAGCTGCGGGAGGTCCTGGGGGAGTCCGACGCGGAGTTCGCCGCGCAGTACTACGGGGTGACACCGGAAGGCACCTTCGAGGAGGGCGCCTCCGTGCTGCAACTGCCCTTCGGCGAGGGTGTGGTGGACGCCGGACGCGTCGAGTCCGTACGGGCGCGGCTCTTCGCGGCCCGTGAGGAGTCGCGGGAGCGGCCCGGGCGCGACGACAAGGTCGTGGCCGCCTGGAACGGGCTGGCCATCGCCGCGCTGGCCGAGACCGGCGCGTACTTCGACCGCCCCGATCTGGTGGAGCGGGCCACGGAGGCCGCCGATCTGCTCGTCCGCGTCCACCTGGACGGAGCGGCGCGGCTGACCCGTACCTCGAAGGACGGCCGGGCTGGCGCGAACGCCGGGGTGCTGGAGGACTACGGCGATGTGGCGGAGGGGTTCCTCGCGCTCGCCGGGGTCACGGGTGAGGGCGTGTGGCTGGAGTTCGCCGGATTCCTGCTGGACATCGTTCTCGACCGGTTCGTGGCGGAAGGGGGCGCCCTGTACGACACCGCCGACGATGCCGAGAAGCTGATCCGCCGGCCGCAGGACCCGATGGACAACGCCACGCCCTCCGGCTGGACGGCCGCCGCCGGGGCGCTGCTCTCGTACGCCGCGCACACCGGCTCCGAGCGTCACCGGAGCGCGGCCGAGGGGGCGTTGGGCGTGGTGAAGGCGCTCGGGCCGCGGGCGCCCCGCTTCATCGGCTGGGGGCTCGCGGTCGCCGAGGCGGCGCTCGACGGGCCCCGGGAGGTCGCGGTCGTCGGTACCGGGAAGGAGGCCGCCGCCCTGCACCGCGCCGCGCTGCTGGCCACCGCGCCCGGAGCCGTCGTCGCGTCCGGTGAGCCCGGGGACGCGTCCGGAGGCGGGTCCGGAGATCAGTCCGGAGGCGAGGAGTTCCCGTTGCTGGCGGGGCGTCCGCTCGTCGACGGGCAGGCCACCGCCTATGTCTGCCGACGCTTCGTCTGCTCGGCGCCGACGACCGAACTCGGGCGTTTGAAGGGTGAGTTGGGCGTTCTCCGATAACGGCACGCGCGTCCGACCGGCCCGCCGCCCGGTTATCGGCTTGGGTGGCGGGCCGACGTCGTGTTACTCATACGAACCGGTCATGCGAACCGGTCGTACGAAATCGGCGGCACGGACAACGAAAGGCTGGACCGCGCATGGTGCTCGGAGAGCTGGTGAAACTGCGGGCGATGGAGCCGGCGGACGCCGAACAGCTGTGGCACTGGAACCACGACCCCGAGGTCATGCGCTGGATGAGCGACGGCTACGCCCAGTCGCTGGCCCAGGTCAGGAAGGGCATGGAGGAGCGTCCGCGCAACGCGTACGGCGACGTGCTGTACGGCGTCGAGACCCTCGCGGACGCCACGCTCATCGGGCTGGTCCGGCTGCGTGACACCGAGCCGGAGACCGGCTGCGCGGCGCTCGACATCTACCTCGGTGAGAAGCAGTACTGGGGGCAGGGCTACGCCACCGACGCGATGCGGACGATCTGCCGCTACGGCTTCGACAAGATGCGGCTGCACAAGATCACGCTGAGGGTCGTCACCGAGAACCACGCGGCCCACCACGTCTACCGGAAGATCGGCTTCGTCGAGGAGGGCCGGCTCCGCCAGGTCTTCCGGCGGGACGGTCAGTGGTACGACATGTTCACGATGGGCCTGCTGGAGGGCGAACTCCTCGCCTGACGAAGCCTGAACGGGGGCCCGACGGAGCCCGACGGAGACAGGGGAAGGGCGTCCGGCCGGGCGCGGGCGGCGGCAAGATCCCTGGACTTCATCGCGATGTCAGACCTCCGCCTTATCATCAGTTCCGAGTGTTCCCGATCACAGCCCTACGCTGCGATCGTGGTCGGTGACGCAAGGGGGGCGTTGATGTTCGACGGGGATTTCGGGGCCGGGTCCGGTCCCTCCGGGGTGCGGGGGATGGGACGGCTCGCGCGGGGACTTCCGTACGGCGTGGAGGTGTTCCACCTCAGGCCCGACGGCCGGGTGCTCTTCGCGGACCGGGAAGGGGCCCGGGAGCTGGGGCCGAGCGAGGAGTTCCTCCGGTTCATCGACGACGGGCAGTTCGCGCACTACCTCGTCGGGGACGCGAGGACCTCCCCGGAGCGGCCGTCGAACGCGACGTACAAGCTCGGGGTCGTCGGGCCGCGCAGCGCGTTCACCCCGCACGCCCACGGCGGCGAGCACATCGTGCTCAGCCTGGGGCACGCCTCCTGCGGTCTGTACGACCCGGTGCGGCGCCGGGTCACCGAAGTCCGGCTGTTCCCCGGGGCGATGATCCGGATCCCCGAGATGATGCCGCACTCCTTCGCCAACCGGAGCGCGCGGCCGCTCAACATCCTCGCCGCCAACACCGGCTTCGGTATCGACCACGAGGATTACGCGATCACGGCGGACGAGGCGGAGCGGCGCGCCGCCGGGGAGGGCGCGGCGGGAGCGGAGGGCTCCACCGCGGGCCGGGGCCCCACGGACGGCCGGAGCCCCACGGACGGCGGGATCGCCACCGCCGACCGGGTTGCCGCCGCCGGCCGGGTCTCCACCGACTTCGCGATCCTCGCCGCCGCGCTGCGGGACATCGAGCGCGCCCAGCGCCTCGGCGGCATCGGCACCGTCAGCGCGCGCGAGCGGCTGGCCGCCGGGCTGCGGCGGGCCGCGGCCGTGCTGGAGGGGCCCCGATGATCTGCCCGCACTGTGCCCAGAACCTGCTCCAGCGGGAGCGGACGGGCCGTACATGCTCCAAGTGCAACCGGAAGTTCGCGCTGGACCCCAAGACCAACTCGCTGGGGCTGAGCGACGTACGGGTCCGCCGCGTCGCCGCGAAGCTCACCGGCGACGGCCGGACCCCGATCACCGTCAGCCAGCTCTGGTACGCCCTGAGCCGCAGGAAGGCGAAGGACAGCGGGCGGGCCACCGCCATCGGATGCCTGGTCATCGGGGTGCCGGTCAGCATCGCCCTGCTGATCGTCGCCCTGTCCGTCGACGGAGCCGGCCCGCTCGCCGTCTTCGGCTCGCTGTTCCTCATCGTCACCCTCGCCCAGTTCCGCTCCGCCGTGAAGAGCCCCACACGCGTGGTGGAGGCCCACCCGCTCTCCCAGTTCCGCAGCTCGACGATGAGCCTGTGGCTGTCGGTCCACGGCGCCCTCCCGACCGGAGTCGTGGACGAGAGACAGTTCACGCACCCGGCGCCGCCCGCGCGGCCCCGGGCCGTGCTGCTCTGCGCTGACGCGAGCATCGCCGTCTTCCTCGCGGCCAACGAACTCCCCCGGAGGCACGACATAGCCCTCGTCACCCGCGCCGACGAGGTGGCGCCCGGTTCCGCGCCGGTGATCGTCCTGCACGACGCCGACGCGACGGGCTGCCAGCTCGCCGCGCGCACCCGCGCCGCGCTGCCCGGCCGCCGGGTCGTCGACGCCGGGCTGCCGCCGCGCGCCGTCATGAGCGCGCCGGGCGCCCTGCCCGTACGGGGACCCAGGCCGCCGGCCGACGCGCTGGGCCGGCTGCGCGAGAGCCGTACGCTCACCGACGCCGAGCTCCAGTGGCTGGCCAAGGGGTGGACCAGCCCCCTCGGCGCCGTACCGCCCGGCAAGCTGCTCGCCGCCGTCACCCGCGTGATCGAACGCTCCACGGGGGCGAAGGACGCCGACCGGGCGAAGGCCGAGGCCGTCGGATTCCTCACCTGGCCCGGCGAGGCCGCCTCATGACCGCCGACGGGCTTGTCGACCGGGCCGTGGACGCCGTGCTCGACCGCGCCGTGCTCGCCGCCGTCGGCCGCGCGGGCGCACCGGGGCGGATCCGCTTCACCGAGCGGCAGCTCTACTACGAGACGTGCCGCGTGCTGCGTCCCGTGCGCGCCGTTCCGCGCCGGGTTCCGCTCACACCGGCCCCGCCCGTACGGTACGAGCGGTTCGAGGAGGCGCTGCGGAGACAGCAGGCGCGCGGGACGCTCCCCGGGCTGCTGCCGCCGGTGCCCGCCGGAGCGCGGCGGAGCGCGCCGCCGTCCGCCGAGCCGGATCTCCACGACTACGGGCTGCCCCGGCTGCTCGTCTGCGAGAGCCGGTCCGTGGCGCGCATGCTGCTCGCCAACGATGTGCATCTGGAGGCCGCCTGCCCGGTGTTCGCCGCCGACGACCTGCCGCTCGACCCCCGGATGACGGCCGGGCTCGGCCGTGTCGAGGACGCCACCGTGCACGTCCTGCACGACGCGAGCGTGGCGGGCATCGCCCTCACCGCGCGGGTGCGCGCCGCGCTGCGGGACACGGCACCCGGCGCCCGGGTCGCCTCGATGGGGCTGGTCCCCCGGCACGCGGTGGCGCTGCATCTGACCTCCCGGCACGAAGCAGGTCCCGCATCCGGTCAGGGCGACATGGCGGACCGGGACGGGCGGCTCCGCTCCGTGCTGCCGTCCGCCCTCGAAGCGCGCGAGCTGGAGTGGCTCGCGCGCGGACGCTCCGCCGAGGTGGAGTCCGTCCCGCCGGCCCGGCTGCTGCGCACCGTCCTGCGGCTGGTGCGCGGCCCGCGGACCGCCGGGCCCTCCGTGTGGACCGGCCTGCGCGAGCTGCGTACGACAGGCTTCATGACCTGGCCGGCGGGACCGGCCCGGCGACACGAGGACACGAGACGATGATCCGGCCACGCGAAACCCCGTACCGGGACGAACTCCTCGCCGACGGGAGCGTCCACCGCACCTACGAGTCCGGCCGCGAGGAATGGCGGCGCAGGGACGGCGACACCCGTGTGCGGTGGCACGACAACGAGGGCGCCGTCGGCACCGACGAGCTGCTGGGCGAGCGGATCATCAAGCGGCGGTACGCCGACGGCACCGTCACGTACGGCCGGGACATCGGCTACGGCCGTACGGTCTGGGGCCAGGGCGAGTCGGTGATGGTCAACCGGAGCTCGTTCGGCGGCCGCATGGGCCTCGTCCTGGGCGGCGTCGGCCTGGCGGCGCTCACCGTCACCGCCGCGCAGTTCCCGCCCGTCAGCCTCACCCCCGAAGAGGAGGAGGCGCTGCGGCAACAGCAGCAGGCGGCGGCCCAGAGCTCCTCCGGCGCCGAAGCGGGCGGCAGCGGGGGAGGCGGGGGCGGCGGCGACGGAAGCGGCTCCGGGGACGGAAGCGGCTCCGGCGACGGAAGTGACTCCGGTGACTCCGTTGACGGGGACGACTGGAACGCCGGGGACGGCTGGGGCTCCGACGACGGCGGCTGGAGCGACGACGACTTCGGGTGACCGTCGTTCCTCCCGTGAACGACCGACCGGCCGGCAAGAGAGAAGCGAGACGAGAGGAGGGGGACCGTGGCGCGTTTCTGTGCCTGCCTGGCGACGACCCCCGAACGGGCGCGGTCACACCTCGCCTCGATGGGCGCGGCCGTACGGTACGACGCCGGAGCGGTCGGCCCCGGCCCCGGCGCCGCGCTGATCCTCGACGAACCGGGGCACGCCACAGGGCCGTTCACCGCCTGCGGCCGTACCGCCGTGGGGGAGGTCACGCTGCACAACCGGCCCGAGCTGCTGGCCGCGCTCGCCCGCTCCGGCGCGCACGCCCGGCCCGACTGCCCGGACGGGGAGCTGCTGCTGCGCTGCTGGGCGCGGTTCGGGGCGGCCGGGATCCGGCTCGCGGAGGGCATGTTCGCGCTCGCCGTGCACGACGGGGGTGACCTCGTCCTGATCCGCGACCACGTCGGCGCCCGTACCCTCTTCTACGCCCGCGCCGACGACGCCTGGGCCGCGTCCACCTCCCTGCGCGCCCTGCGCCGCTGGCCCGCGCTCGGCACGGGGCTCGAACTGGCCGCCGTACGCTCCTTCCTGACCTTCGCCTACCTCCCCGGCGAGGAGACGCTGCTGCGCGGCGTGCGGGAAGTCCTCCCCGGCCGCTGCCTGCGGCTCGCCGACGACGGGACGGTGGTGGAGGAGCACTACTGGGAGCCCGAGGAGCGGATCGGACAGGGCCTGCGCGAGTGGTACGAGGGCGGCGACGCGCCCCCGGAGGAGTACGCCCTGAAACTGCGCGGCCTGCTGGAGGAGGCGACCGCCCGCCGGCTGCCGGACGCCGAGGCGGTGGCCGTCCTGCTCTCCGGCGGCGTCGACAGCTCACTCGTCACCGCCCTCGCCGCCAAGCTGCACAGCCACCCCGTACACACGTACTCGATCAGTTTCGGCGACGAACTCCCCAACGAGCTGGGCTACTCGGGCCTGGTCGCCACGCACTGCGACACCCGCCACCGGGTGCTCAGCGTCTCCGGCGACGCCGTCGCCGCCCGTCTCGCGGAGGCCGCCGCGCTGCTCGACAGCCCCGTCGGCGATCCGCTGACCGTGCCCAACCTGATGCTCGCCGAAGCGGTCGCGGGCGACGGACTGCGCGTCGTGCTCAACGGGGAGGGCGGCGACCCGGTGTTCGGCGGCCCGAAGAACCTGCCCATGCTGGTGTACGAGATGCACCGCGGCGATGGCACGGGCGGGTTCCCCGGTGACGACGCGGACGCGGCGGACGCGCGCGAGAACGCGTATCTCCGCTCGTACCGCAAGTGCTACACCGACCTGCCCGACCTGCTCACCGCCGACGCGCTGGAGGCACTGGAGACGCTGCCGCGCCCGGAGCGGTTCATCACCCCGTATCTGCGCCCGGAGGCCAGGGACGGCCGGATGGACCACCTCCTCAACCAGCTCCTCCACTGCAACCTGCGCACCAAGGGCGCCCACCACATCCTCACCAAGGTCGAACGGCTCACCGCCTCCCAGGCGATCCAGGGCCGCTCCCCGCTCTTCGACCGCCGCGTGATCGACCAGGCGTTCGCCACCCCGCCCCGCTGGAAGCTCAACGGCGCCGTCGAGAAGTGGGTGCTCAAGGAGGCCGTACGGGACCTGCTGCCCGGCACGGTCGTGGACCGGCCCAAGAGCGGCATGCGCGTACCGGTGCAGCAGTGGCTCCGCGGCCCGCTGCGCGAACTGGCGGGCGATCTGCTGCTCGGCAGGGAGGCACGGGCCAGGGGGCTCTTCCGGCCGTCCACGGTACGCACCTGGATGAAGGGCGAGGGCGCGCTGCTGCCCCGGCAGGGCGGCAAGCTGTGGCTCGTGCTCACGCTGGAGCTGTGGCTGCGCGCGTACGACGTGACGTGACCCCCGACGGAGACACACGGAGACACACGGAGACACTTCAAAGACGAACACACTCCGACGACGAACACGCTTCGAAGGCAAAGACACTCCGAAGACGGAGACACCGAGAACACGGAGACACTGTGAAGACCGACGCCGATCCCCGCACGGTGCCGTTGACGGACCCCCGGACCGGCCGGGTCCGGGGCAGCTCGACGGCCGGCCGCGCGTCGCAGGTCGCCGAGGCCGTCGCGGCGGCCCGCCGGGCCCTCGCGGGCTGGCGGGCGCTGACCCCGAGGGAGCGTTCCCGGCGGCTCGACCGCCTCGCCGGACTGATCGAGGAACACGCGGCCGCGTACATCGCCGCGGAGCGGGCCGGCACGGGCAAGCCCGCGCACGAGGCCGCCGGCGAGGTGGAGAACGCGGCGGACCTCTTCCGCTTCTACGCCTGGGCGGCCCGCACCCGGTCCGCACCGGCGGCGGGCGGCTTCGTCGCGGGCCACGAGAGCTGGGTCCGCTGGGAACCGCTCGGCGTCGTCGGCGTCGTCGTTCCCTGGAACTACCCGCTGATGATGGCCACATGGCGGTGCGCGCCCGCCCTCGCCGCCGGGAACACGGTCGTGACGAAGCCGGCCGAGACGACGCCCGACTCGCTGCTCCTCCTCGCCGAGCACGCGCGGGAGGCGCTGGGCGAGGCCGTCGCCCAGACCCTCCCCGGCGACCGGGAGACGGGGCGGCTGCTGGTGGCTTCCGCCGGGGTCGACGCGATCGCCTTCACCGGGAGCGCGGCGGCGGGCGCCGATGTGACGGCGCGCGCCGGGACGAAGCGGATCAGCCTGGAACTCGGCGGCAACAGCCCGGTCCTCGTCCTGCCCGACGCCCCCGAGGACACCTGGACGGAGCTGGCGCGGGCCACGACATACAACGCGGGGCAGTCCTGCGCCGTACCCGCCCGGGTGATCACCCTGCGCGAGAACCACGAATCGGCGCTCTCCCGGCTCACGGCGGCGATGCGGGAGCGCGCGGCGGGCCGGGACTTCGGGCCGCTCAACAACGCCGACCAGGCGGCGCGTTACGACCGGATCGTCGGCGCCTCGGCCGCGAAGGCGACCGCGGAGGGCGAGCTGGCGCTCGGGGCGGACGAACAGGGCGGCTTCTGGCGTCCGGCCCGCGTCCTCGCCGAACTGCCCGACGACGACCCGGCCGTGCTGGACGAGGTGTTCGGACCGCTGCTGACGGTGCAGGCGGCCGACGGCGTCGAGGAGGCCCTGGCCCTGGCGAACGGGGTGCCGCAGGCGCTGGCCGCGAGCGTCTGGACCCGGGACCTGGAGACGGGCCTCGCCCTCGCCGGACGGCTGGACGCGGGCGAGGCCTGGCTCAACTGCCATCTCGTCCAGACGGCGGAACTCCCGCACGGCGGCCGGGGCACCTCCGGGCACGGTACGGACCTGAGCACGCTGGCCCTGCACGAGTACCAGCGGCCGAAGACGGTCACGGCCCGGATCCGGCAGCCGGGGGCCGTCAGGCCGGACTGACCTCCCCCGCCCGCTCCTCGGACGCTCCCGTCCCTGCCCCCGCCTCCGACTCCGCCCCCGCCCGCGCCGGGGACGCCGGCTGTTCCGGGGCCAGCGCGCGGGCGGCCGCGACCAGCGCCCGGTTGTCGGGGGCCGTGGTGCCGTCGGGCAGTTCCAGGCCGTCCTCGAAGCCGATACGGGCCTGCCGGCCGTCGGCCAGGGCGGCGCGGAGCACCGGCCAGACGGTCGCCTCCTCGCCGTGGTAAAGGATCGGGCAGGTGACACCGGCGGCCAGCACGGCGTCGGCCATCGCCCTGGCGTGGGCGACCGCGGTGTCCGGGTCCTCGTCCATGGGCTCGATCAGGATCCGTACGTTCCGGTGCAGCGTCGGCGAGGCGAGCAGCGCCGGGACGTCGTCCAGGCTCCAGACCGCGCTCTCCAGTTCCATGCCGCGCGCCACGACGAGCGCGGCCGTCTCGGCGGCACCCTCCTCACCGAACGCGACGGAGGCGAAGTCCGGCAGTACGTCCCACGCCTCGACCAGCGCGTAACGCTCCTCCGGTCCCGAGCAGGTCCACAGCCCGGTGGTCGTGCCGACCACCGCGCCGGGGGCCATGGCGCGGACCGCGCGCAGCACCTCCGCGAGGGCGTCGGGGCGGATGGTCTGGCCGCCGGCTTCGTCCCGTACATGGAGATGGACGACATCCGCGCCGGCGGCGGTCACCGCGAGGACATCGGCGGCGAGTTCGGCGGGCGTGAGGGGGACCGCGGGATGCTCGGTCCTGAGCCGTCCACCGTTGACGGCGGCTTTGAGGAACACAGGGGGTCCTTCCGGGGTGTGGGGGAGCAGGATGCCCCGAAGCGGGGTTGGTGTGAAAGGGAGTTGAAGGGGGAGATGGAGGTGATCCGGCCGGATCAGGCTGGTGCGGACGCCGCCGCGACGGCCGCCTCGACGGATGCCGTCGCGCCGGTGAGCGTGCCGAGCGGACTGCCCCGCCGGACCTCCGCCACCAGCGCCGGTTCCTCCGCGTCGTCCGCGAGCGCCTCGTCCACCACGGCGGCCAGCCGCCGCGCCGGGGCGATCAGCAGCCCGTTCTCGTCGCCGAGGACGAGATCGCCCGCCCGTACGGAGACGCCGCCGCAGCTGACGGGCGTGTTGAGGCCGCCGTCCGCGATCCCGTGCAGCTTGGTGGTGAGCATCGACAGGCCGTACGCGTACACGGGCAGCCCGACCGCGCGCAGCGCGCCGATATCCGTACAGACCCCGTCCACCACCGCACCCGCCGCGCCGCGCGCGGCGAGGGCGTTGGCGACGACCTCGCCGAAGGGCGCGTGTCTGCGGTCGCCGCCGCAGTCGACGACGACCACGTCGCCCGGCCGGACCAGGCCCGCGGCGTGGTGCAGCATCGTCGAGTCGGTGGCGGTGATCCGTACGGTCACGGCCCGGCCGAGGAGTCTGCGCTCACCGGCGATCCGGTGCAGACGAGGATCGCAGAAGCCCTCCTCCAAGTAGTGGCCGAGCGTGGGGAAGTCGACCCGTTCCAGCCGCGCGAGGAGTGCGGCGTCGGCGGGGCCGGGGGCGGGAAGGTCGTGCAGGGTGATGGGCACGGCGGAGTCACCTCGGTCCGATGATGATGCGGCGGTTGCGGAGTACGGGCAGCACGGTGCGGGCGGTGTCGATCCGGTCCTTGTCGACGTCCACCACGAAGAGGGCCCGGCTCTCCTCGCCGAGCGCCGCCCTGACCACGCCGAGCGGGTCGACGGCCATGCTCATGCCGATGCAGGCGGGGGTGGTGAGCGAGGAGGCCACGACCCAGCAGGTGTTCTCGATGGCCCGGCCGCGCAGCAGCGTCGTCCAGTGGTCCTCCTTGAGCGGCCCGCGCACCCAGGCGGCCGATACGGAGAGCAGGTCGGCGCCCATCTCCACCAGGGACCGGGTGAACTCGGGGAAGCGCAGGTCGTAGCAGTTGACCAGGCCGACGTTGAAGTCCCCGATCCGGACGACGCACGGCCCGTTCTCGCCGCGCTGGACCTCGCGGGACTCCTTGTAGTCGAACGCGTCGTAGAGATGCATCTTCCGGTACTGCCCGAGCACGGCCCCGTCGGAGTCCACGGCCACGAGGGTGTTGTACGGCAGGGAGGCGCCGCTGTCCTCGTAGCCGCCGGCGATGACGGCGACGGAGTGCGCGGCGGCGGTACGGGTCAGCGCCTCCCGGAAGCCGGCCCAGTGCGCCACGGCGGACTCGCGCAGGGACGGGGTGGCCTCCGAGGGGATCATGGACTCCTCGGGGAAGACGACGAGCCGGGCGCCCGAGGCGGCGGCCTCGCGGGTCATCTCCTCGATGACCGCGAGGTTGCCGGGCACGTCGGCTGTCGGGGCGAACTGCGCTACGGCGACCTTCACGGCCGTATCTCCTTGCTGTGCGGGCTGTGCGGGCTGTGCGGGCTGTGCGGGCGGTGGTGGCTCTGGTGGGTGATCCGCGAGACGTTCATTCGGCGAGCACCCGGGAGCGTTCCGCGTCCCAGCCCACCCAGACCCGTTCGCCGACGGAGAGCCCGCCGCGGTCCGCGCCGCCGGACTCCGCCAGCAGCTCGCCGCCGTCGGCGAGCGTGAGGTGGTGGCGCGTGGCGCTGCCCAGGTAGACCGTCTGCTGGAGCGTCGCGGGAAGCGCGACACCCCGGCCGTCCGGAACGCGCGGCAGCTCCTCCTCCGTACGGGCGACCGAGACGTTCTCCGGCCGCACCGCGAGGTGCGCCGACGTCCCCTCGGGCAGTGTGTGCGCCGGCACCCGCAGGGCGCCGAGCCCGGCCACCACCAGCTCCGCCGCGGCCAGCCGGCCGGTGAGGAAGGTGGACGTACCGATGAAGTCGGCGACGAAGCGGGTCGCGGGGCGCTCGTAGACCGCCTCCGGGGTGTCGACCTGGAGCACCCGTCCACCGTCCATCACCGCGATGCGGTCCGACATGGTGAGTGCTTCCTCCTGGTCGTGCGTGACCGTCACGAAGGTGACGCCGACCTCGCGTTGCAGCTTCTTCAGTTCGAGCTGCATCTCCGCGCGCAGCTTCTGGTCGAGCGCGCCGAGCGGTTCGTCGAGCAGCAGCAGCGAGGGGCGCCCGATGAGCGCGCGGGCGATCGCCACGCGCTGCTTCTGGCCGCCGGAGAGCTGGGCGATCGCCCGGTCGCCGTACCCCTCCAGCCTGACCAGTGCCAGCGCCTCGTCGACGGCGGCGCGGATCCCGCCGCGGGGGCGGCCGCGTACCTTCAGTTCGAAGGCGACGTTCTCGTACACACTGAGATGCGGAAAGAGCGCGTAGCTCTGGAAGAGCATGTTGAGGTCCCGCTTGTGCGGCGGAACGCCGGTGGCCGGCGCGCCGCCCAGCTCGATCGTGCCCTCGCTGGGCGTCTCGAAGCCGGTGATCATCCGCATCAGGGTGGTCTTGCCGCAGCCGGACGGGCCGAGGATCGAGAAGAACTCGTTGGCCCGGATGTCCAGCGTGACGTCCCGGACGGCGTACGCCGTGCCGAATGCCTTGCCGATGCCCCTCAGCCGTACGGCGGGAGTGTTCACTGTCGTGTCAGCTGTCATGTCAGGACGCCTTGATCTTCGTCCAGCCCTGCTGGAAGTACTGCATGGCCGTGCCGGGGTCGAGGAGGAAGTCCGACGTGGCGATGGCCGAGTCGGGGGCGTAGACGGCAGGGTTCTTCAGGGCCGCCTTGTTCTTGATGTGCGCGCGGGCGGCCTGGTTGGTGCTGGCCGACGAACCGTCGTCGGTCGCGAGCGCCGCCACCTCGGGGCGCAGCAGGTAGTTGATGAACTTGTACGCGGACGTGGTGTTCTTGGCGCCCCGGGGGACCGCCAGCCCGTCGGTCCAGATGGAACCGCCCTCGGACGGGATCACGTAGTGGACGCGGGGGTTGGACTGCACGACCTTCGCCATGGCCGTACCGCTCCACGCCTCGGCGGCACAGGCCTGGCCGGTGGAGAGGAGCTGCGCGTAGTTGGTCGAGTTGTACCCCGCCAGGATCTTCTTCTGCTTCTGCAGGGTGTCCGTGGCCTTGGCGATCTGGTCCTTGTCGGTGCTGGTCGCGCGGTAGCCGCTGACCTGGAGGCCGGCGATGTAGGAGGCCAGCATGTTGTCGAGCATGTAGAGCTTGCCCTTGTACTTCGGGTCGAAGAGCGTCTTCCAGCTCGTCGCCGACTTGACGCAGGTGTCGTTGTACGCGAAGCCGGTGGTGCCCCAGATCCACGGGACGCTGTACTCGTTGCCCTGGTCGTAGGACGGGTTGCGGAACTTCGGCGCCAGATTGTCCAGGCCCTCGATCTTCGAGTGGTCGAGCTTCTGGATGAGCTGCTGTCCGATGAGCTGCTGGACGGTGTACTGGCTCGGCTCGACCAGGTCGTACGCGGAGGCGCCGGAGCTGAGCTTGGCGGTCATCGTCTCGTTGCTGTCGAAGGTGTCGACGGTGACCTTGATCCCCGTCTCCTTCTCGAATCCCTTGACCACACTGTCCGGGATCTCCCCGGCCCAGGCGTAGATGCTGAGGGTCTTGCCGCCACCGGAGGAGGACCCGGTGCCGGAGCCGCCGGAGTCACCGGAGCCCCCGCAGGCGGTGGCGAGGAGCGCGGTGGTGGTGACGACGGCCGTGGTCAGGAGGGTTCGGGAGACGGTGCTTCTGCGCATGACGAGACCTTTCGTGCTTACGGCTACGGCTACGGCTACGGCTATGGCTATGGCTATGGCTTGCGGCTTGCGGACGGGACCGGGTCGCCGCCCAGCAGGACGCGGCGCATCTGGCGGAGCCCGACGCCGAGGATGATCAGGAAGGTGAAGAGGACGAGCAGGGTGCCCAGCGCGTTGATCTCGGGAGTGAGACCGACCTTGAGCAGGGAGTAGACGCGCAGCGGGAGTGTGGTGCTGCCGACGCCGTTGGTGAAGGTCGACATCACGATGTTGCCGAACGAGATGGTGAAGCAGAGCAGCCACGCGGCCACCAGCGCCTGCCGCAGCAGTGGCAGCGTCACCCGCCGGAAGCTCTCCCAGGCGTTGCAGCCGAGGTCCGTCGCCGCCTCGGTCAGCGAGGGGTCCAGGGCGCCGTGCGCGCCGAGGATGATCAGCGCCGCGTACGGCAGGGTCACCACGAGGTGGCCCAGCACCAGGGTGGTGAGGCCGAGATCGGCGTGGAGAGTGCCGAAGACCGAGAGCAGGGCGACGCCGAGCACGATCTCCGGGATGACCAGCGGCAGGAACAGCCCGCCCCCGAACACCGCGCGGAGCCGGGGCCGCAGCCGGGCCATCCCCATCGCGGCGAGCAGGCCGCAGAGCGTGGCCAGGGTCGCCGAGACGAGGGCGACCTCGGCGCTGACCCCCAGGGCGTCCAGCAGCTCGGTGTCCCGGGCCAGCACCCCGTACCAACGCGTCGTGAAACCGGCCCACTTGTAGGTGATGTCCGAGTCGTTGAAGGACAGGACGACCACGACCACGATCGGCACGTAGAGGAAGGCGATGACGGCGCGCGCCACCCAGGCGGCGGCGGAGTCCATCCGGTGCGTCGTGCGCTGCTTCATGCGGTCTTCCTCCTGAGCCGCCGGGCGGCCGTGCCGAACACCGTGAGGGAGACGAGCATCAGCACCAGCAGCACGACGGAGGCGGCGGCGCCCATCGGCTGGTTACGGAACTCGGTGTAGAGCGTCACGATGAGATTGCCGACCAGCTGGTTCTTGCCGCCGCCCAGCAGGACGGGGATGACGAAGACCCCCAGGGTCGGGATGAAGGTCAGCAGCGCCGCCGCGAGCATCCCGGGACGGGCGATGGGCAGCAGCACCTTCGTGTGCACCCGCCACCAGCCGCAGCCGAGATCCCGGGCGGCCTCGCCGAGCGACGGGTCGACCCCGCGCAGCGAGGCGTAGACCGGGAAGATCGCCGTGGGCAGGAAGGCGTAGACGAGACCGATGAACGAGGCTCCCTGGCTGGGGATCCATCCGGTGGCGCCGTCGGTGAGCCCGAGCGCGTCGGTGAGGCTGTTGACCGGACCGCCGGGGCTGAGCAGATTGATCCAGGCGAAGGTGCGCACCAGGAAGTCGGTCCAGAAGGGCACGATGATCAGCAGGAGCAGCAGCAACTGCCGCTGCGGCGGTCGGCTCACCAGGTAGTACGAGACGACGTAGCCGAGCAGCAGACAGACCGCCATGTTGAGGCCGGCCATGCCCAGGCTGTAGCCGAACACCTTGAGGTAGACCGGGTCGAAGAGGCTCCGGTAGTTCGCGAGGGTGAAACCGCCCTGGATGCCGCCGTACCGGTCGGGCGCGGCGAAGCTGTCGCGCACCACCAGCAGCAGCGGGACGAGCACCAGCCCCGCGACGGTCAGCCCCGCGGGCGCCAGCAGCGCCGTGGTGAGCAGCCCCCGGCGGGCCCGGGTGCCGACGGGCCGGTCGCCCGCCGTCGCGGCGGGCGGTGGTGCGGTCATACGGTGACCTCCAGAGGCGAAAGGCGAAGGCGGAAGGCAGAGGAGCGCAAGGCAGGGCGGCGCAAGGGCGATGCGAGGCAAGGCGAGGCAAGGCAGGAGGTGCACGGCGGGGTGGTGCACGGCAGGTGACCGGTGTGCTCCGGGTGACGGGCGTTCCGGGTGGGGAACAGCTTCCGGCGGACCGGCCCCGCTGAACAGGTGAAATGTCAGCGGATCCCGTGGAATGAACCCCCGGTTTCCGCGAATTTCGCAGCGCGCGGTCCACCGTGACCGATCCGAAACGACGCGGCAACGCGAGCGGGGCGATGATGGACGGACGGCCGGATGAACGGACGGATGAACGGACGGATGAGCGGGACGGCCCCGCGAGCCGACGAGTGGGGCACGGGAGCCGAGCGGCAGTTGAGGAGCTGAGGTCCGATGATCGACGACCTGGACCGGCAGATCATCGATCAGCTACGCGTCGACGGGCGCCGCTCCTTCGGTGAGATCGGCCGCTCGATCGGGCTGTCCGAGGCATCCGTACGGGCCCGCTTCGGGCGGCTGCGACGCATGAACGTGCTCCAGGTCGTCGGCATGACCGACTCGGTGAAGGTCGGCGAGATCGAGGTCCATCTCGCCGTGAAGGTGCACCACATGCCCGTCGCGCTGGTGGCCCGCGAGCTGTCCCGGATGCCGGAGGTCCGTTACGTCGCCTCGTGTGTCGGCCCGTACGACCTGATCACGGACGTACGCTGCCAGGACCTCGGCCATCTCGCCGAGCTGCTCACCGAACGCGTCCGGCGCGTGAACGGAGTCGCCCACGCCGAGGCGCTCACCGTGCTGGAGGTCATCAAGGACAGCTACCTGTGGGCGGGCTTCCGCGAGCTGCCCGCCGGGCCGGGCGAACGGATCATTCCGCGGTGACGCCCTGCCCCACCGCGCTGGCCAGCCCGTCCCACGAGTAGTCCTTGAACAGCTCCAGCAACAGCAGGACCTGGACCTCGGACACCCCGGGCAGCATGCGGATGTCGTCCAGGAGCTGGACGAGCTGCGCCTGGTCCCGGCAGGTCCCCTCCAGGAAGATGTCCTGGCTGCCGGCGCAGAGCGCGACATGGTTGATCATCGGCAGGTCCGCCAGGCTCTTCGCCACCGCGCGGGGTGTCAGGTCCCGCACCCGGATCATCAGCCGCACCGACTGGTGGCCGAGGGTGAGCGGGTCGGAGAGCGCCACGATGCGCAGCGTCCCGCTCTCCTGGAGCCGGGCGACCCGCTGACGTACCGTCGCCTCCGAGGTGCCCAGCTCGCGGGCGACCGTGGTGTACGGCGTGCGGCCGTTGCGGGTGAGGATCCGCATGATCCCGCGGTCGAGATCGTCGATCATGGTCCTGCCTCCCACTCCTGCTCGCAGCGTACCTCCAGGCCCCGGCGGAGGCGCGGGCCGTCTCCGCCGGAGCCTTGGAGGCTCGGGGGCTCGGGGCTCGGAGGCTCAGAGGCGCAGGCCGCCCGCGAGGCGGTCGAGGGCCCGGTGGACCAGCGCCACCAGGTCGTCGCGGCAGCCGTGCTCACCCCAGTGGAGGGTGACCTCGCACAGCGCGCCGAGCACGGTGGCGATGAGGATCCGCAGGTCGAGGTCGTCGGGGTCCCGGCCGGTGCGCTCGGCGAGGACATCGGCGAGGAGCCTCGACGTCACCGACATGGTCTCGCTCATCCGGGCCCGGACGGCGGGCACCTCGACCAGTAGCCGCGTCCGCTCGACCAGTTCCGCGGACTCGTGGGCCAGGGACTTCGCCAGTGCCTCCGCCAGCACGGCGCGGAGCGACTCCAGCGGGGACTCGCCGGCCGGCCGGGCCCGCAGGGACGTCGCGATCACCGGGTCGTACGCGTCGGCGAGGACGATGTCCTCCTTGGTGGGGAAGTAGCGGAAGACGGTGGAGGGCGAGACCTCGGACGCCTCCGCGATCTGCTCGACGGTCGTCGCCTCGTACCCCTGCTCGGTGATCAGCCGGTAGGTGGTCCGGCGGATCGTGACGCGCGTTCTGAGCTTCTTCCGCTCACGGAGGGGGAGCCGGGAGAGCTGTTCTTCGAGGGGGGTGTGGGGGGTGGCGGCCATGGTGCTCATTGTCGTGCATCCGCCGCCACCCGGACCCCGGCCGGAACCCGGGCGGGACCCGGGCGGGAGCCCGGCCGGAGCCTCCACGGGAGACGGCGAGAGGAGACGGCGAGAGAAGGCGGGAGACAACGAGAGAACGGCGTCCGCGGACCATGTCCGGGACGCCGTGACGGAGTTCAGGAGTGCTGCGAGGCGACCAGGGAGATGCCCACGAAGTGCACGACGAACGCGGCCAGGGTGAAGGAGTGGAAGACCTCGTGGAATCCGAACCACCGGGGTGACGGGTTCGGCCGCTTCAGCCCGTAGATCACACCGCCCGCGCTGTACAGCAGCCCGCCGACGACGACGAGGACGAGGACCGCGATCCCGCCCGTCCGCAGGAAGTCCGGCAGGAAGAAGACGGCCGCCCACCCCATCGCGATGTAGCACGGGGTGTAGAGCCAGCGCGGGGCCCCGACCCAGAAGACCCGGAAGGCGATGCCCGCCGCGGCGGCCGCCCAGACCGCCCACAGCAGGGTCCGGCCCGTCGAGTCCGGCAGCAGCAGCATCGTCAGCGGGGTGTACGTGCCCGCGATGATCAGGAAGATGTTGGCGTGGTCGAGCCGGCGCAGCACGGCCTCGCCGCGCGGTCCCCACTCGCCGCGGTGGTACACCGCGCTGACGCCGAAGAGCAGACAGGCCGTCAGGACGTAGATCGCGCAGGCGATCCGGGCCCGGGTGGAGCCGCTCAGAGCGATCAGGGCCACGCCCGCGACCAGCACGGCCGGGAACATTCCCGCGTGCAGCCAGCCGCGCAGTTTCGGCTTGACCGGATTCAGCGACGACAGGATCTCGGCCGGCCCCCCTTCGCTCTGCGGGGGGTGCGCGGGCGGATCGGACGCAGCAGGAGTCATGGACTCATGCTACCTACGCCTCCGTAAGTTACGGCCCGGTACAAGCCTCTCCCCGCTGTGAGTTGCGACGCGGCCGCCCCGGGCCGCCCCACCCTTCCCGCCGCACACGCATGTGCGTGAAGGTGCCGTTCCGGTGGCATCCGCGCGCCCTCCATGTGTCCCCCCGGTGCTCCCGGAGTGGCGATGCTCACGTGGGCGGCCCTCTGGACATATGGGCGGATGGGTCGGATGATCAAATGAGTGCGGTCGGCACCGGATGAGCGGCTACGAAGCATCCGGGTCGGAGCCCCCAAGGGGCAAACATCATCAAACCCCTCAAAAAGGAGCGATCGTGGCGCGCGACAACGCGGCTCCCAGCACCTCCGGCACCACAGGCATCACAGGCACGACGGGTAATACCGGCACGACGGGCAGCGCCGGCACCTCCGGAGCGGTCCCCACCGGTCACCGGGGACTGATCTCCTGGGTGGACGAGATCGCCGCCCTCACCCAGCCGGACAGCGTGGTCTGGTGCGACGGGTCCGAGAGCGAGTACGAGCGCCTGTGCGGGGAGCTCGTCGCCAAGGGCACGTTCCGGAAACTCGACCCGGCCAAGCGGCCCAACTCGTACTACGCCGCCTCGGACCCCTCCGACGTGGCGCGCGTCGAGGACCGGACCTTCATCTGCTCCGAGAAGGAGGAGGACGCGGGCCCGACCAACCACTGGAAGGCCCCCGCCGAGATGCGGGAGATCTTCACCGGCGAGAACGGCGTCTTCCGCGGCTCGATGCGCGGCCGGACGATGTACGTCGTCCCGTTCTGCATGGGCCCCCTCGGCTCGCCGCTCTCCGCGATCGGCGTCGAGATCACCGACTCCGCCTACGTCGCGGCCTCCATGCGCACCATGACCCGCATGGGACAGCCCGTCCTCGACGAACTGGGCTCGGACGGCTTCTTCGTCAAGGCCGTCCACACCCTCGGCGCCCCGCTCGCCGAGGGCGAGGCCGACGTGCCGTGGCCCTGCAACTCCACCAAGTACATCTCGCACTTCCCGGAGTCCCGCGAGATCTGGTCATACGGCTCCGGCTACGGCGGCAACGCCCTGCTCGGCAAGAAGTGCTACGCCCTGCGCATCGCGTCCGTCATGGCGCGCGACGAGGGCTGGCTCGCCGAGCACATGCTGATCCTCAAGCTGACGCCGCCCCAGGGGGAGGCCAAGTACGTCGCGGCGGCGTTCCCCTCCGCCTGCGGCAAGACCAACCTCGCCATGCTGGAGCCCACCATCTCCGGCTGGACCGTCGAGACCATCGGCGACGACATCGCGTGGATGCGGTTCGGTGAGGACGGCCAGCTGTACGCGATCAACCCCGAGGCGGGCTTCTTCGGCGTCGCGCCCGGCACCGGCGAGCACACCAACGCCAACGCCATGAAGACCATGTGGGGCAACTCGGTCTTCACCAATGTCGCGCTCACCGACGACGGCGACGTCTGGTGGGAGGGCATGACCGAGGAGCCGCCCGCGCACCTCACCGACTGGAAGGGCAACGACTGGACCCCGGAGTCCGGCACGCCCGCCGCCCACCCCAACGCCCGCTTCACCGTCCCCGCCGGACAGTGCCCCATCATCGCGCCCGAGTGGGAGGACCCCAAGGGGGTCCCGATCTCGGCCATCCTCTTCGGCGGCCGTCGCGCCTCCGCCGTGCCGCTGGTCACCGAGTCCTTCGACTGGCAGCACGGCGTCTTCCTCGGAGCCAATGTCGCCTCCGAGAAGACGGCGGCCGCCGAAGGCAAGGTCGGTGAACTGCGCCGCGACCCGTTCGCCATGCTGCCGTTCTGCGGCTACAACATGGGCGACTACATGGGCCACTGGGTCAAGGTGGGCCAGGACGCCGTGCGCGAGAACGGCGGGTCGAAGCTGCCGAAGATCTACTACGTCAACTGGTTCCGCAAGGACGACAAGGGCTCGTTCGTCTGGCCCGGCTTCGGCGAGAACAGCCGCGTCCTGAAGTGGATCGTGGAGCGCCTGGACGGCACGGCGGAGGGCGTCGAGACCCCGATCGGCGTGCTCCCGACCAAGGAGTCCCTCGACACCGACGGCCTCGCGCTCTCGGAGGCGGAGCTGGACTTCCTGCTCTCGGTCGACAAGGACGTCTGGCGTGAGGAGGCGGCCCTCGTCCCCGAGCACCTCAACACCTTCGGCGACCATACGCCGAAGGAACTGTGGGACGAGTACCACGCGCTGGTCGAGCGCCTGGGCTGACTCTCTGGGCGGGGCGTTCCGACGCCCCTCGCAGACGCCTGGCCTGCAGAGGTCTGACGTGTAGACGTCCGACCTGTAGACGCCTGACCGGAGGGTGGCACCCGGTCCGCGCGCCTCCGCGGTCCGCGGGCCGGGGCCGTCAGTGGGCGCCGACGAGGCGCTGTTCCGGGCTCTTGTGGCCCGGACGGTTCCGGTCAGGGAGGTGGTTCTGGTCCGGGCCGCTCCGGTCGGGGAGCGGTTCGGCCAGAGCCGCCGTGTGCGCGTCCATCCGTTCGGCGGAGAGGATCGCCGCGGCCGTGTCGGCACGTGATGCCGCGACGACCAGGGCACGGCCCGCGAGCGCGAGCGCCCGGCGGTGCAGCGCGGCCGGGTCGGCGCCGCTCAGCCCGGCGTGCCGGGCCGGCGGGGCGCCGCGCAGTCTGCCGATCTGCCCGGCGATGGCCTCCGCTGCCTCGTCGAGCCCCAGCTCGTCGGTGACCGCGAGGAGCGCGGAGAGATGGCCGGAGAGCTGGATCTTCAGCTCGTCCTCGCGGCTGCGGTGCGGGAAGTCGACGTCGTCGGAGGTCGCGTGGACCGACTTCGTACGGATGGGCTCGTACATGGGACGGCCTCCTTGCGTGGTCAGGAGACCATCCTACCTTGGAATCAGTCTAAAGTTGAGTGCGATCCGGTACTGGTGGGCTCAGTGCTGTGCGTAGCCGTCCAGGAACGTCCCGATCCGCGTGACCGCGTCCGTCAGGTCCTGGGCCGCCGGCAGCGTGACGATCCGGAAGTGGTCCGGCTCCGGCCAGTTGAACCCCGTACCGTGCACGACCATGATCTTCTCGGCCCGCAGCAGGTCGAGCGCCATCTGCCGGTCGTCCTTGATCTTGAAGACCTTCGGGTCGAGCCGGGGGAAGAGATACAGCGCGCCCTTGGGCTTCACGCAGGTCACGCCGGGGATTTGGGTGAGCAGGTCGTACGCCGCGTTCCGCTGCTCCAGGATCCGGCCGCCCGGCAGGACCAGGTCCTCGATCGACTGCCGGCCGTTCAGCGCGGTGGCCACCGCGTGCTGCGAGGGCATGTTGGCGCACAGCCGCATGTTGGCCAGGATCGTCAGCCCCTCGATGTACGACGAGGCGTGCGCCTTGGGGCCGCAGACCGCCAGCCAGCCGGAGCGGAACCCGGCCACCCGGTAGTTCTTCGACAGTCCGTTGAACGTGAGCGTCAGCAGATCGGGCGCGACCGCCGCGGTCGGGGTGTGCGTCGCGCCGTCGTACAGGATCCGGTCGTAGATCTCGTCGGAGCAGACGACCAGGTTGTGGCGGCGGGCGATCTCCGTGAGCGAGCCGAGCATCGCGTCGTCGTACACGGCACCCGTCGGATTGTTCGGGTTGATGATCACGATCGCCTTCGTCCGATCGGTGATCTTCCGCTCGATGTCCGCGAGGTCCGGCATCCAGTCGGCCTGCTCGTCGCAGCGGTAGTGCACGGCCGTGCCGCCCGCGAGCGAGACCGACGCGGTCCACAGCGGGTAGTCGGGGGCCGGTACGAG
This sequence comes from Streptomyces sp. NPDC088124, assembly GCF_040685895.1. Taxonomy (NCBI): domain Bacteria; kingdom Bacillati; phylum Actinomycetota; class Actinomycetes; order Kitasatosporales; family Streptomycetaceae; genus Streptomyces; species Streptomyces sp. NPDC088124. Next base: position 175,205 of record NZ_JBFBJB010000005.1, read on the forward strand.
CACCTCGTCGCCGTCGTCCAGCAGCGCCTGCATCGACATCTGGATCAGCTCGGAGACGCCGTTGCCGAGGTAGATGTCCTCGACGCCCAGCTCGATGCCCTTGGTCTGGTAGTGCTGCATGACCGCGCGGCGGGCGGACAGCAGCCCCTTCGCGTCGCCGTAGCCGTGCGCCCCGCCCAGGTTCCTGAGCATGTCCTCCAGGATCTCGGGCGGGCACTCGAAGCCGAAGGCGGCGGGGTTGCCGGTGTTGAGCTTGAGGATGCGGTGGCCCGCCGCCTCCAGCCGCATCGCCTCGTCGAGGACCGGCCCCCGGATCTCGTAACAGACGTTGGCGAGCTTCGTCGACTGGATGACCTGCATGTCCGCCACCTTACGGCCGCGTAACGGAGCCCGCGTGGTGTTCTTCCCCACGTTGCTCCACTGGGGCGTATGCCTCGTACGTACGTGCGGGGTGTTCACCGCTCCGGGAAGCCGAAGGCGTACCCCTGCCCGCGCAGCCATGGCAGCAGTCGCTTCAGCGCGTGCGCCGTCTGCGAGCGGTCGCCCCCGCCGTCGTGGAAGAGCAGCGTCGGGCCGTTGCCCAGTTCGCCCTTCACCGTACGCAGGATCGCCCCGGAGCCCGGCTGTTCGAAGTCCTTCGAGTCCACGTTCCAGCCCAGCGGCCGCATCCCCGCGCTCGCCGCGATCTGTCGGCTGTACGGGGTGAAGGCGCCCCCGGGGGCCCGGTAGTACAGCGGCTTCACCCCGCCGGACGCGCGCTCGATCTGCCGGGCGGCGTCAAGGATCTGCTCCTTCTGGTACGCGCGCGACCTGTGGTCCATTCCGGTGTCGTGCGTCACGGAGTGATCGCACAGCCGGTGCCCCTCGGCCACCACCCGCCGGACCAGACCGGGGTGCGCGGCGGCCTGCGGGCCGACCATGCAGAAGGTCGCCCGTGCCTCGTTCTGCCGGAGGATCGCGAGGATCCGCGGCGTCCAGACGGGGTCGGGACCGTCGTCGATGGTGAGACCGACGGCCTTGCCACCGCCCTCCACGGCATGGGCGATGTCCATGCTGACCTGGGGCGGCGGCAGTTTCGGGTCCGGCTTCGAGGTCTGCGCGGGCGGTGCGGGCGGTGCGGGCGGTGCGGGCGGTGCGGGCGGTGCGGGTAGGCGCTCCCCGCGCCGGTCCCGGGCGCTGTCGCGTCCGCCGTCCCGTGCGTCCGGCCTGTCCCGCCCGTCGGGGTCCCGTCCGCCGTTCCGTCCGTCGTTCCGTCCGTCGTCGGGCGGGGACGGCGGGGACGGTACGGGTGAGGCGATCCGGGGGCGCGGCACCGCGGCCTTCGCGTCGCCGCCGTCGGCCGTCTGCTCGCCGCACCCGGTGAGCAGCGCGGCCCCGGCCAGCGCGAGCGCCACCGTCAGCAGCCGCGCGGCCGTCGGCCGCGCGCCTCCACGGGCGCCCCCGCCCCTGCGGGCCGTACCCGTGCGCCCCATGGTCCCCACCGCTTTCGCCTCTGCTCACCCGGTCACCGTGTCCGGGAGGTGTCCGGGAGGAGAGACGAGTGAAAGGCCGGTGAGGATCCGTTTCCGGTGGCCCGGTCACAAGTTTGTGTGAAGCGGCTCGCCCGCCCGTTCCCACCGGGCGCGTCCGTACGCACGCGCCGCACCGGCCGCGTCCGTACCCACTCACCGGCCGGGTCACCGGCCGCGGCCGGGTCACCGGCCGCGCCGGAGCGACCTCCCGGCCAGGACATCCGTACGGCGCCCGTCCTCGATCACGAACCGGCCGTCGATCAGGACGTACGGGATCCCCACCGGCAGGGTGCGCGGCTTCTCGAAGGTCGATCCCGCCGCCACCGTGTCCGGGTCGAAGAGCACCAGATCGGCGCGGTGGCCCACCCTGACCAGCCCCCGGTCCCGCAGCCCCAGCCGGGCCGCCGGGCGCGCGGTGAGATGGGCCACGCACTCCTCCAGCGAGAGGATGCCCAGGTCACGCGCGTACCGGCCGAGATAGTTCGGGAACGTGCCGTACGCGCGCGGATGCGGCTTGGCGCCCTGGAGGATGCCGTCGCTGCCGCCCGTGTGGACCCGGTGGCGCATGATCGCGCGGACGTTCTCCTCGTGCCCGACGTGCTGGAGGATCGTCGGGCCGAGCCGGTCCTCGATCAGCAGCCGGCGCGCCGTGGTCCACGGCGCCTCGCCCGCCCGGGCCGCCGACTCCGCGACCGTCCTGCCGACGTGGTGGGAGAGCTCCGGGTCCGTGACCCCCGAGATCTCGATGGTGTCCCACTCGATGGGCACACCGTGGCAGCCGTCCGCGCCGACCTCCTCCAGTACGTACCGGATCCGCTCGGCGCACTCCTCGTCCCGCAGCCGCTCCAGGACCGCGCCGGGCCCGCCCTCGCTCGCCCAACTGGGCAGCATCGCCACGAGCGTGGTGCACCCCGGCGTGTACGGATACGTGTCCAGCGAGATGTCCGCGCCCGCGTCCAGCGCCCGGTCGAGCAAGGTGAGCAGTTCGGGCGCCTTCCCCTTGTTCACCCCGAAGTTCATGGTGGCGTGCGCGAGATGGAGCGAGCAGCCGGCCCGCCGGGTGAGCGCCACCATCTCCTCGTACGCGCGCAGCGCCCCGGCCCCGTACGAACGGTGGTGCGGGCAGTAATAGCCGCCGTACCGCGCCACCACCCGGCACAGCTCGGTCAGTTCGGCGTCGTCCGCGTACATCCCGGGTGTGTACGTCAGTCCGGACGACATCCCGAAGGCGCCCTGCTCCAGCGACTCGGCCACCAGCCGCCGCATCGCGGCGAGTTCGCCCTCCGTCGCGGGGCGGTCGTCCCAGCCGACCGCGTGGGCGCGGACCGTGCCCTGCGGGACGAGATAGGCGGCGTTGACGGCGATGCCGCCACCGTCGAAGCCCCGGCCCTCGAAGGCGTGGTCGAGCCGGTCGAGGTACTCGCCGACGGTGCGCCAGTCGAGGTCGAGGTCGGAGCCGTCACCGTTCCAGCCGGCGATCGCCTGCCGGACCCCGGCGAGGGTGGCGTCGTCCACGGGGGCGTACGACAGGCCGTCCTGGCCGATGACTTCGAGGGTCACGCCTTGCGCGGCCTTGGCGGAGTGGTCGGGGTCGCGCAGCAGCGCGAGATCGCTGTGCGCGTGCATGTCGATGAAGCCGGGCGAGAGGGCGAGCCCGGCGGCGTCCAGGACCCGCGCCCCGGTCGGGCGCGGCGTCCGGGGGCCGCCGTCGGACGCGCGCCGGATGCCGGTGATACGGCCCGCGTCGACGGTGACGTCCGCGCGGTACGAAGCGCCGCCCGTGCCGTCGATGACGCGCGCGTCGCGAATGACGAGATCCATGCCACCCTCCCTGCCCTGCCAGTACCTGGTGAGTACGTACTCAGAAGTAGGTGCGGACGAAGTCCGTGACCGTGCCGTCCGCCTCCACCAGCGGGATGAGCTGCCACTTGTCGAACGACGTGCACGGATGCGACAGCCCCATCCCGACCCAGTCCCCGACCTCCAGCGCCGCCCCGGGCGCGGTGGTGAGCCAGCCGTGCTGGTCGGACAGGCCCGTGACCGTGATCCCGGCCGCCGGGCGGATCTCGCCGGTGCGGCCGTCCCGTACGACCTGTGCCTCCGGCAGGTCCAGGTCGTACGCCGCGTCCCGCTTGCCCGCGTTGACGAACGCCTGCGCGGTGGAGGGGCGGGAGACCACCTGCGCCCAGAGCCGGAACGCGGGCTGGAGGGCGCCCTCCCCGGTGACCCGGTTGAAGGGGGTGATCCGGCGGTAGTGGCCGTCGTCGTGCGAGATGTACGCGCCGGAGCGCAGCAGCTTGCACACGGGGCGGGTGAGCGCCGGGATGTCCGCGAAGACATCCGCCACCGCGTCGAACCAGGCGCTGCCGCCCGCGCTGATCACGATCTCCTCCGCGGCGGCAAAGCGGCCCGCCCCGTCGAAGTCGGCCGCCAGCGCCACGAGCCGGCGGAGCCAGTCGCGTACGGTGCCGTCGTCGGCGCCGGGGACCTCGCCCTCGTAACCGGCGACCCCCGTCAGCCGCAGGGTCGGGGCGCCGGCCACCGCGTCCGCCACCGCGGCGCACTCCGCCTCCGTACGGGCCCCGGTCCGGGCACCTTCGCCGGCGCCCAGCTCCACCACGACCTCCACCGGGCGGCGCGCGCCGGCGGCCCGCAGCGCCTCGTCCATCAGCTCGACGCCGCGCACGGAGTCCACGTAGCAGACGAAACGGAAGCCGGGGTCCCGGTCCAGCTCGGCGGCGAGCCAGCGCAGCGCGGCGGCGTCGACCAGTTCGTTGGCGAGGAAGATCCGCCGGATGCCGAAGGCGCGGTAGACCCGGGCCTGGTGGGGGACGGCGGCGGTGATGCCCCAGGCGCCCCGGTCGAGCTGGCGCGCGAAGAGCTGGGGGGCCATCGACGTCTTGCCGTGCGGGGCGAAGGCGAGGCCGTGGCGCTCGGCGTATGTCTCCAGGAGGGCGAGGTTGTGCTCGACCGACTCGGCGGACAGCGCGAGCACGGGGGTGGTGAAGCCGCCGGTGAAGAGGGAGCGGCGCTCGGCGGCGAGCGCGCCGACGGTCAGCCCCTCGGCGTCCGGCGGGAGGCCCTTGAAGCGGTGGTCGACGTACTCGGAGCCGGTGTCGTACGAGGCGTCCGCGTCGTACCCGTCGGTGGCCATGGGCAGTGCCTCCCGTATCGTCGTTGCGCCATGTGCAACGTCCATTGCGTATGTCGCTCAGGGTTGTCTAACATCCGGGCAGACAACGGGTCAACGGGACAATGCTGCCCCGATCGACGCCATCAACCCCTCGCGTAACCCCTTACGACCCACGCACCACCCATCACGCATCACGAACCACGCATCACGAACCACGAGGAGCCCCAGCGTGACCGGAACCGTAGCCGCGGACCGTGCCGTCCACCCGAGCGTGGACGTCGTCTGCCTCGGCGAGTCCATGGTCACCTTCCTGCCCACGCGCCCCGGCCGGCTCGCGGACGTGCCGTCGTACGACCGGACGATCGGCGGCGCCGAGTCCAACGTCGCCTGCGCGCTCGCGGGCGCGGGACACACCGTGAAGTGGATCAGCAGGGTCGGCGCCGACGGCTTCGGCGACCACCTGGTCGAGGCGATCGGCGCGTACGGCGTGGACACCTCGGGCGTCCGCCGGGACCCGGACCGGCCCACCGGCATCTACTTCCGTACGGCCACGGACCGCGCCACCGACACCCACGAGGTCGCCTACTATCGGGCCGGCTCCGCCGCCTCCGCCATGGCGCCGGGCACCCTGGCGCCCGAGGACCTGTGGGCCGGACGCGTGCTGCACCTCTCGGGCATCACCCCCGCGCTCTCGGACGACTGCCTCGCCCTCACGCGCGAACTCACCCGCCGCGTACCCGGCCGCCCCCTCCTCTCCTTCGACATCAACCACCGTCCCGGTCTGTGGCGCGACGCGGACGGCGCCCGGGTCCTGCTCGACCTGGCGCGCGGCGCCGACCTCGTCCTCGTCGGGGAGGACGAGGCGGCCGAGGCCTGGGACCTGCACGGCGCGGACGCGATCCGGGCGGCGCTGCCCGAGCCGGAGACGCTGGTGGTCAAGCGCGGCAGCGAGGGCGCGACGGCGTACACCCGCACCGTCTCCTCCGGCACCGGAGGCGCGGACAGGGGCGCCGGGGACACCGGGGAGAGGGGCGGCGGGGGCGCTCGGGACAGGAGCGCCGGGGACACCGTCGTCTCCGTCCCCGCCCTGCGCGTCGACGTCGTGGCACCCGTCGGCGCCGGTGACGCCTTCGCCGCCGGTTTCCTCTCCGCGACCCTGCGCGGCCTGCCCGTCGAGGCCCGGCTGCGCCACGGCCACCTGATGGCCGCCGCCGCCCTCACCGTCGCCGGTGACCTCGCCACGCCGCCGTCCCGGGCCCACGCCGACCGGCTCGCCGCACTGGACGCGGACGCCTGGGGCACACTGCGTCTCGGACCGGGCTGGACGGGCGCGGACGAGCCGGAGGTACGTACGCCATGAGCCAGACCGTCGACCGCGCGCTGAGCATCCTGCCGCTGCTCGCCCAGGGCCCCGCCGACCTCGGACAGGTCGCGGAGCGGCTCGGCGTCCACAAGTCCACCGCGCTGCGGCTGCTCCGTACGCTCCACGAACACGGCCTCGTCTACCGCCAGCAGGACCAGCGCTACCGCCTCGGCGCCCGGCTCTTCGCGCTCGCCCAGGAAGCCGTCGAGAACCTGGACCTGCGCGAGATCGCCCACCCGCATCTCGTCGCGCTCAACGAACAGTGCGGCCACACCGTCCATCTCGCCGTGCGCGAGGAGGGCGACGTCCTCTACATCGACAAGGTCGAGAGCCGCTACCCGGTCCGGATGTACTCACGGATCGGCAGACCGGTCGCGATCACCGTCGCCGCCGTCGCCAAGCTGCTCCTCGCCGACCTCCCCGAAGCCGAGCGCCGCGCCGTCGCGGAACGCCTCGACTACCCCGCGTACACGCCCCGTTCGACGACGGACGCGGCCGCCTTCCTCAAGGAACTGGCGACCGTACGCGAACAGGGGTGGGCCACCGATCTCGGCGGCCACGAGGAGTCCATCAACTGCGTCGGCGCCCCGATCAGGGGCGCGGACGGCCGCGTCGTCGCCGCGATGTCGGTCTCCGCGCCGAACGTCGTCGTCGGCGCCGAGGAACTCCTCACCCTGCTCCCGCTGGTGCGCCGTACCGCCGACGCGATCAGCCGGGAGTACTCCGGCACCGCTCCCCACCCCGACAAGGAAGCCCGATGACCGACAAGACCAACACGACCGACACGACCGGCAAGGCGGAGAAGACCGCCCTGACGCCCGCCACGCACACCACCCCGCCGGCCCGCTTCTCGCACGGCGTCCGCAAGGGCAACATCCTCCAGGTCGCGGGCCAGGTCGGCTTCCTGCCGGCCGCCGAGGGCCAGCCGCCCACGCCCGCGGGGCCGACCCTGCGCGAGCAGACACTCCAGACCCTCGACAACGTCAAGTCGATCCTGGAGGAGGGCGGCGCGAGCTGGGACGACGCGATGATGGTGCGCGTCTACCTCACCGACGTCGACCACTTCGCCGAGATGAACGAGATCTACAACACCTACTTCGCCGCGCAGGGACTGACGCAGCCGCCCGCCGCCCGGACGACGGTCTACGTGGGGCTGCCCGCGGGCCTCCTCGTCGAGATCGACGTACTCGCCGTCCTGGACTGACCCCCCACCCGCGCACCCCCCACCTGCGCACCCCCCACCTGCGCACCCCCCACCCGCGCACCCCCCACCCGCGCACCCCCACCTGCGCACCCCCCCACACACACACTCCCCACACACGCGTGGCCCCCGCTTCCCCCTCACCTGTACAGCACAGCCGCACCGCGATCCTCCACGTCCTTCCCCGACCAGAGGTCCCGAGGTAAATCATGCTGCTCGCCGCTGACACACCCGCCCCCGCCACCCCACCCCACACGGGTGGCCTGCTGCTCCTCATAGGCGGAACCCCCGGTCTGCTGACCGTCGCCGCCCTCGGTATCGCCCTGCTCCTCGTCCTGATCATCAAGGTCAGGCTCCAGCCCTTCGTGGCGCTGCTCGGCGTCTCCATAGCCGTCGGCCTCGCCGCCGGTCTCTCCGTCACCGAACTCTTCGGTACGGTCCAGAAGTCCGCCGCCGTCTCGATGATCGAATCGGGGATGGGCGGCATCCTCGGCCATGTCGCGATCATCATCGGACTCGGCACGATGCTCGGCGCCATCCTCGAAGTCTCCGGCGGCGCCGAGGTGTTGAGCACCCGGCTGCTCCGGCTCTTCGGCGAGAAACGCGCCCCGCTCGCCATGGGCGTCACCGGGGTCGTCTTCGGTATCCCGGTCTTCTTCGACGTCGGCATCTTCGTCCTGGCGCCGCTCGTGTACGCCGCCGCCAAGCGCTCCGGCAAGTCGGTCATCCTGTACGCGATGCCGCTGCTCGCCGGGCTCTCCATGACCCACGCGTTCCTGCCGCCGCACCCGGGACCCGTCGCCGCCGCCGGGCTCTTCGAGGTGGACCTGGGCTGGGTCATCCTGATGGGCACCCTGGTCGGCATCCCGGCCGTCCTCGCCGCGTGGGCCTACGCCGCGTGGATCGGCAACCGCCTCTTCGTCGACGTACCGCAGGACATGGTGGAGGCGGCGGAGGAGGCGAAGGAGGCCGTCGCCGCCGAGCAGCGCGCGTCGGGTGTCACGCCGCGGGAGACTCCCGTCGCGCTCGGCACGGTCCTCGCCATCATCGGCACCCCGCTGATCCTCATCCTGCTGGCGACCTTCTCCTCCATCGCCTTCGATCCTTCGACACTCCGGTCGGTCATCGAGTTCTTCGGCCACCCCTTCGTGGCGCTGACCATCGCGCTGCTGCTCGCGTACTACCTGCTGGGCATCCGGCGCGGCTGGTCGCGCGGCTCCCTGGAGACGGTCTCCACCGCCTCCCTCAAGCCCGTGGGCAACATCCTGCTGGTGGTCGGCGCGGGCGGGGTCTTCGGCGCGGTCCTCAAGGGCAGCGGGATCGCGGACGCGCTCGCCGACACCTTCAACGACGTCGGTCTGCCCGTCATCGTGCTGGCCTGGCTGATCTCGGTCGTCCTGCGCGTCGCCCAGGGCTCCGCGACGGTGGCGATCGTCACCACGGCGGGCATCGTCGTCCCACTGGTCGAGAACCAGGGGCTCTCGCAGGCGCATCTCGCCCTGATCATCATGGCGATCTCGGCGGGATCGATTTTCGCATCGCACGTCAACGACGGGGGATTCTGGATCGTCGCCAAGTACTTCGGCATATCGGAGCGCGACACCATCAAGTCCTGGACGGTGCTGGAGACCGTGCTGTCGGTGGCGGGATTCGTGGTGGCGGCGCTGCTGAGCCTGGTGATCTAGGCGTGTCCAGGGCCCCGCAGGGGGCGGGCGCCCACCGAACCCTCACCGCAGGCCCTCTTGCGCGATGATCGACACCCCGCTTTGGTGACTTGGGTCACGTAACGAGGCGAGCGGGAGGCGATGACACGTATGGCAGGAACCACGGAGACCGGCACGGGCGGCGTCGGCACACACGATGCCGGCGCCACCGATTCCCGTCCCCGCAAGTCGAGTTGGACGTACATCGGCCCCGGGATCGTGGTCGCCGCGACCGGCGTCGGCGCGGGTGACCTGGTCGCCACGCTCATCGCGGGCAGCAAGTTCGGCTACACCCTGATGTGGGCGGCGGTCATCGGCTGCGTCGTCAAGATCTCCCTCGCCGAGGCCGCCGGCCGCTGGCATCTCGCCACCGGACGCACCCTCTTCGACGGCTGGCGCAGCCTCGGCCGGTGGACCACCGTGTACTTCGCGGTGTACGTCGTGGTCTGGGGCTTCGTCTACGGCGCGACGGCCATGTCCTCCAGCGCGCTGCCCATCGTCGCGCTCTTCCCGGACGGTCCCGGGCTCAAGACCTGGGCGGTCGTCACCGGCCTGATCGGCCTGGTCTTCGTCTGGTTCAACCAGTACGCCGTCTTCGAGAAGGTCATGACGGTGCTGATCGGCATCATGTTCGTGGTCGTCATGTACGTCGCGATCCGCGTCGCGCCCGACCTCGGCGGTGCCTTCGCCGGGCTCGCCCCGGTCCTGCCGGACGGCTCACTGCTCTACACGCTCGGGCTGATCGGCGGGGTGGGCGGCACGATCACCATGGCGGCGTACGGATACTGGGTCAACGCGAAGGGGTGGACCAACTCCTCCTGGATGAAGGTGATGCGGCTCGACAACCGGGTCGCGTACATCACGACCGGGCTCTTCGTCGTCGCGATGCTGGTCGTCGGCGCCGAGTTGCTGCACTCCTCCCACATCGCGCTCACCTCGGGGGACCGGGGCCTGATCGATCTCGGCACGATCCTGGAGGAGCGCTTCGGTCCGGCCACCGCCAAGCTCTTCCTGATCGGCTTCTTCGCCACGTCGTTCTCGTCGCTCATCGGGGTGTGGCACGGCGTGAGCCTGATGTTCGCGGACTTCGTGGAGCGCGTCCGCGCCGACGGGGGGAGGAAGACCGGGGACGAGGCCCCGGTGGCCCCGGGAACCGCGGACGGAACCGCGGTGTCCTCCGGGACCGGAACGACGACCGGAACGACGACCGGAACGACGGCCGGAACGACGGCCGGGACGACGGCCGAGGACGTCGCGTCCGGGGAGCGCGAGCGGTCGGTGCCGTTCCGCGCGTATCTGCTCTGGCTGACCTTCCCTCCGATCTCGCTGCTCTTCCTCGACGAGCCCTTCGGCCTGGTCGTGGTCTACGGCGTACTGGGCGCCTTCTTCATGCCGTTCCTCGCGCTCACCCTGATCTGGCTGCTCAATTCCTCCCGTACGCCCACGGAATGGCGTAACGGAATCCTGAGCAATGTGATGCTGGCGGCGGCGGGGCTGCTGTTCATCGTGCTGTGTGTGCAACAGGTACGGGACATTCCCTGGTAGACCCGGCGAAGCCGGGCCGGTGCAGGGCCGGTGCCGGGCCGGAGCAGTGTCGGCGCCGGCCCGGTGCCGGCCCGGTGCTCGTGTCGGTGCCCGCGATGCGCCCGGTCGGGCCCGAGTGGCGCCCGTGTGGTGCCCGTGGTGAAGATCGTGACGGAAGCTCTTGCCGAGCCCCTGTTCGCCGTGCGTAAAGTTGGTTCAGGCCATTGAAGTTGTGCCGGTGGGCGGGGGCGGCGGCCGGGCATTTGTGCGGTGAAACTTGCATGACGGTGAACTTTTGGCAAAGTGAATTGTTTCGTTTTCACATTCAAGTGGAGGCGGTGGCGGGTGTGTCGCGTGCGGAATCCCCGTCACGTCGCCGCTCGATATCTTTGCAATCTTCGTAATCTTCGTTCCGATTTGTCCAACTCGACTACCTATGGGCCTTTATGGCCTTCCGTTCAGTGAAAAGCTTGGTAGTCGCGGATTGAGCTGGATAAAGTGCCGATGCGGGTGTATTCAGCAGTGAGCGACCCGCGGTTCCCGGCGGGCTCCGCCGGGAACCGGATTGAAACGGGGAATCAGTACGTGTCGACCGCAATCGCCGTCACCAGCGCCGACCTGGTGCTGCCGGCACAGGACCAGCAGACGCCCACCGCGGCGGCCTTCAAGCCGCCCGAGGCGCAGTCGTTCGAGGACGCGCTCACCGACATGCAGATGCTGGTCGAGCAGTACGGATATGTCGTCGCCGTCTATCCGTCCACGATCCCGGCCGCGTACGAACGTCGGCTCCTCGCCGTGCGGTCCGTCCTGGAGACGGACCGCGTCGCGCTGCTCAGATCGGAGCTGCCGCCGCTCGGGCTGGCCGTACTCGTACGGCAACTGCGCCAGTTGTCCATCTGCGATTTCAGCCCCGGTGTGGTCGCCTCGGCCGCCCGGCTGCTCTCCCACTACATCCACGCGGGGGCGGTGCTCGGCTCCGTCGCCAAGCTGGACCGCGTCCCCGTCAGTCTCAAGGCGCACGCCAGGTCCTGGGTGCCGGGTTCGCAGTTCGGTGTGGTCGCCAGCCCGCAGCCGCAGCTCGTCAAGATCGGCTCCGGTGAACTGACCGGCCCCGACTTCGCGACGCAACTCCTGGTCGCCCGGGGTCAGTCGCAGTCCGACTGGGTCGCCTCCACGCTCGCCCCCGCCTGGCAGGTCGCGGGGGTGTCCGAGGCCGAGCTGCCCGCGGATTCCGCGCGGTGGTGGGGCACCGGCAAGCTCGTCGAATTCGCGGCACACCTTCCGGACATCTCGGTAACGTACCAATTGGTGGCATCCGTCCGGCGCGAACGGTGTCATTGGTGCGGAATGGAGTTGATAGGGGACCGGTGCGGCTTCTGTTCCTCACCGCTGCACACTCCGGAGAACCAATCTCAGCCAACTGGTGTCCTGAACGATGGGGCTCCTGTGGGTAAGGAGCCGTAGTCGCGGGAGCCGTGGGTCACTACGGAGTCGCAACGGAGCTGCTACGGAGCCCTACAGACACCTGACACACAACGGCGGACACTGCTAGGCAGTACGGGGGTGGTTCTCCGCCGTACAACCGGCAAACGCTCCACGCCCGCCGTCCGTTCCCTCCGCTCCATCAGTTCCCTCCGTACCCACCGAATCCCCGCCAGCCCGCCAGTCCGCTCGCCCGCCAGCCGCCCGCTCGCACCCCAGCCGCTGCTCCGCCTCTCCGATCTCCTGTCCGTCCGCACCAACGTCCCCGATCGAGGTTGTACGGTCCATGAACTCCCGCCAGCGCCGTGGCGTCATACTTCTGCTCCTTTCCGTTCTTTGCGCCTTCGCCGCGTTCGTAGGTGTCCTTTCGGTGATCAGCGACGTGAATTCGAAGGTCGGCCCCGAAGTGACCGCCTACCGGATCAAGTCGGACGTGGCCCCTTACGAGGCCCTGCGGAATGATCAGTTCGAGAAGATCACCATGCCGAAGCGCTGGCTCTCCGACAATGCGGTCACCAACCTCTCCGAGGTCGGCGGCAAGGTCGCCATCACCCAGCTGCGCAAAGGCTCGCTCCTCCAGAACGACATGATCGTCAAGCGTCCCGCGCTTCAGCCCGGGGAGCAGGAGATCGCCATCATGATCGATGCCGCCACGGGTGTGGCGGGCAAGATCACCCCGGGGGCCTCGGTCAACGTCTTCGCCACGTTCGCCGCCGAGAGCCAGGGCGCGGCGGCCCAGTCGAAGATCATCGTCTCCAACGCGAAGGTGCTGGACGTCGGCAAGCTGACCGCGCTGGAGCCGAGCAGGGACTCGAAGAACCAGACCACCGAGGCCGTTCCGATCACCTTCGCCCTCAAGACCCTCGACGCCCAGCGCATCGCGTACGCGGAGTCCTTCGCGCAGCACGTCCGCCTCGCGCTCGTCGCTCCCGGCAGCGACACCACGCTCCGTCCCGGGGAACGCACGTACGAGCTCGGCAAGGACAAGTGAGGTACTCATGTCCACGAGGATCATCCCGGCCGTCGGGGACGCCGACGCGGCCAGATCCATTACGACCCTGCTCAGCCAGCTCCCGGACGTGGAGCCGGCGCCGCCCGTGTCGGACTCGACGCAACTGATCGATCTGCTCGCCCGGCTCGCCGGGGAGTCGCTCGACGAGTTGCCCGAAGTGGTCCTCGTACACGAGCGGATCGGCCCGGTCCCCGCGCTGGAGCTGATCCGCGAGGTGGCGCTCCGCTTCCCGGCGGTCGGGGTCGTCCTCGTCACGGCCGACGCCAGCCCCGGGCTGTTCGCGGCGGCCATGGACTCGGGCGCCCGCGGCCTGGTCGCGATGCCCCTCAGCTACGAGGAACTGGCCAACCGCCTCCAGGCCGCCGCCCAGTGGTCGGTCGGCGTCCGCCGCCACCTCGGCCACGGCGGCGACGTCTTCACGGGCCCCGGCGGTACGGTCGTCACGGTCACCGGGGCCAAGGGCGGCGTGGGCGCGACGCTCGTCTCGATCCAGCTGGCCCTGGCCGCCCAGGCGTCCGGCAGGACGGTGGCACTGGTCGACATGGACCTCCAGGCCGGCGATGTCGCCTCGTACCTCGACGTCCAGTTCCGCCGGTCGATAGTCGACCTGGCCGCCATCACGGACATCTCACCCCGCGTCCTGTCCGACGCCGTCTTCAGCCACGGCAGCGGCCTGGCCCTGCTCCTTGCCCCGGGCGAGGGCGAACGCGGCGAAGAGGTCACTGACCGGGCGGTCCGCCAGATCGTCAGCGCGCTCCGCTCGCGGTACGAGGTGGTCGTCATCGACTGCGGCACCCAGATGACGGGCGCCAATGCCGCCGCCGTGGAAATGGCCGACAGCGCGATCCTGGTCACCACGCCGGACGTGATCGCGGTACGGGGCGCGAAGCGCATCGTACGGCTGTGGGACCGGCTGCAGATCCGCAAGGCGGAGGAGACCACGACGGTGGTCAACCGCTACAGCCGCGCCACCGAGATCCAGCCGCCCCTGATCCAGAAGATCACTGGCACGCGGCTGGCGACCTCCTCGGTCCCCGCCAACTTCAAGGAACTCCAGAGCGTGGTGGACGCGGGCCGGCTGCACGAACTGGAGAGCAAGAGCGTCGTCAAACAGGCACTCTGGGGACTGGCCGGAGAACTGGGCCTGGTGAAGGTCCCCGAGGCCGCCGAAAAGAACGCCAAGTTCCGCAACGACCGGGGCGCGATCGGCACCCGCCGCCGCAGAGGCGGCGGAGGGCGGTCGGGCTCCGGCTCCGGCTCGAATGAGGGGAATGGCTGACCATGTGCGCTTCGGGGGAACGAACTGGCCGGCGAAGGCAGACGTACGGCCCGGACGCGACCGTACGACGCTCCCGTGACCGGATCCGCTCCCGTACCGGGATCCGGTCACGGGACCATGCAGGCCACCGTGACCGGGGACAGACCGCGATCGAGTTCGTGGGCGTCACGCCACTGATCATCCTGCTCCTGGTCGCGCTCTGGCAGTGCGCGCTGATCGGGTACACGTTCATCCTCGCGGGGAACGCCGCGGACGTGGGTGCGCGTGCGGGCGCCGGAACCCAGGGCACCGCGAATGCCCAGAGGACGGCGTGCGAGGAGGCTGCGCGGGAAGACCTGCCGGGTGCCTGGACCAGCGACGTGGATTACGGATGCCACAGTGGTGAGCGTGGTCTCTATCGCGCAAAGGTCACGCTCAACGTCCCCGTCATGATGCCTGGTGTGCTGAATTTTCCGTTCCCGGTGGACGGCGATGCCGCGTCAGTCAAGGAGAACTGAAGCCATGACAGAGCGCAAAGACACCACAAGCCGCCGAAACCTCCGCCGCCAGTCCGGACAGGTCGCCCTTGAGTATCTGGGCTTCGTCCCGCTGCTGCTGCTCGTGGGGCTCTTCGCCATCCAGCTCGGGGTCGCGGCGTACACCGCGAATCAGGCGGGCACGGCGGCCCGCGTGGCGGCGCGGACGGAGAGCCAGGACGCACTGGACCGGGAGCTGCGCCCACGAGCAGCGGGCCACCGAGCGATCAGCGATTGGCTCTCGGACGACCTCCGCTTGGACCGCAGCGGAGGCATCGGTGAAGTGACCTACACGGCCAAGATCAAGATCCCGTCCGTGGTCCCGGGTATCAGGGACTGGGGAGAGACGGAGCGCAGCTCCACCATGCCACTTGACTGAGCACCACCGGCCCGACTGGCACCCCAGCAGGCCAGCATCACCGAGGAGTTACGCACCATGAGCCTGCGGGCACGGATCACCTCTCCCGAGGAGAACGGCGCTACGGGCGAGGACAGTCACCTCGTCGTCACCTACCGCGCCAAGCTGTTGGAAGAGATCGACCTCGCCGAGATGTCCGCCCTCGCGGCCGCCGACCGGCGCACCCGGCTGGAGCGTGTCCTCGGGCACATCATCAGCCGCGAGGGTCCGGTACTCTCCACGGTCGAGCGCGCGCAACTCATCCGCCGGGTCGTCGACGAGGCCCTGGGCCTGGGCATCCTGGAACCTCTTCTCGAGGACGCCTCGATCACGGAAATCATGGTGAACGGGCCCGACCAGATCTTCGTCGAGCGCGGCGGCCGGGTGGAACAGCTCCCGCTGCGCTTCGGCTCGCACGACCAGCTCATGCAGACCATCGAGCGCATCGTCTCCACCGTCAACCGGCGTGTCGATGAGTCCACTCCGATGGTCGACGCCCGGCTGCCGTCCGGTGAGCGTGTCAACGTCATCATCCCGCCGCTCTCTCTGACCGGCGCCACGCTCACCATCCGCCGGTTCCCCCGCGCCTTCACCCTGACCGAGATGCTCAACTTCGGCTCGCTGGACCAGCAGATGGTGCTCCTGCTGTCCGGGCTCGTCCAGGCGAAGTTCAACATCATCGTCTCGGGCGCCACCGGCACCGGCAAGACGACCCTGCTCAACGCGCTCTCCGGATTGATCCCCGAGGGTGAGCGCATCATCACCATCGAGGACTCCGCCGAACTCCAGCTCCAGCAGGCCCATGTCATCCGGCTGGAGTCCCGCCCGGCCAACGTCGAGGGCAAGGGACACATCAGTATCCGTGACCTCGTCCGCAACTCCCTGCGTATGCGCCCCGACCGTATCGTCGTCGGTGAGGTCCGAGGCGGTGAGTCCCTCGACATGCTCCAGGCGATGTCCACCGGTCATGACGGATCCCTCGCCACGGTCCACGCGAACAACGCCGAGGACGCGCTGATGCGTCTCCAGACCCTGGCGTCGATGTCCGAGATCAAAATCCCCTTCGAGGCCCTGCACGACCAGATCAACAGCGCCGTCGATGTGATCGTGCAGCTCACCCGGCACGCCGACGGCTCCCGCCGGGTCACCGAGATCGCGGTACTCGACTCGCACGGTAGGGACCCGTACCGCATCGTCAGCGCCGCCCGCTTCAACGCCCGCCCCATGGATGCCGACGGACGGATCCAGGGCACCTTCCAGTATTTTCCACTTCCGCGACGCGTGGCCGAGCGTCTCTACATGGCCAACCAGCCCATTCCGCAGGCCTTCGGAGTCGCCGCGTCCGAAGAACAACTTCTCACCCGAGAGGCCAAGTAGGTAGCCCGTCATGAACAATCTCGTTCTCCCCACGATCGGCGTCACGCTGCTGTGCTGCCTGCTCGGCGTCATGGGTGTGCACGCCTACGCGGCGGGCAAGTCCGAGCGCCAGGCGCTCGTCGACCGGCTCTCGACCACAGGCCAGATACCGATCGTCGGCCGTAGAAAGCGATTCGGCGGTGTCGACCGTCGACTGCGCAAGACGAAGTTCGGCAAGAAGCTTGAACTGAAGCTGGCCGCGACCGGCCTCGATGTCACTCCGGGTGAGTATTTCGTTTACATGATCGCGGCCGTTGCCGTGCTGTGGATGGCCGCATCGTCCATTCTCACTTCGTTCTTCGGCCCCTTGGCCGGGCTCACGGGGCTATGGGGCGCCAACACCTTCCTCAACTGGCAGCGCACCAAACGCACCGAACGCTTCATCAATCAGCTTCCCGAACTCTCCCGCATCCTCGCCAACGCCACTCAGGCCGGTCTGGCACTGCGTACCGCCATCGCCATGGCGGCCGACGAACTGGAGGCACCGGCGGGCGAGGAGCTGAGCTGGGTCGCGCGCCGACTGGCCGTCGGGGAGTCGCTCGATACCGCGCTGGGGGAGCTGGCCGAGCGCCTGCCGTCCCGTGAGCTGGTCGTCCTGGTGTCCACGTTGGTGCTCTCGAACCGGGCCGGCGGTACGGTCGTCAGCTCGTTGCGGAACCTCACCGAGACCTTGGAGGAACGCAAGGAGACCCGACGCGAGGTCAAGACCCAGCTTTCGCAGGTGACCGTAACCGCCTACGCCGTACCGGCATTCGGACTCGGCTCGCTGCTGCTGCTGAATTCCGTGATGCCGGGTGCGCTTGACCGAATGACCGCTGCGCTGGTCGGGCAGGTCTCGGTCATCGCCGCATTGATTCTTTACGCCATCGGATTTGTTGTGGTCCGCCGCCTGTCCCGTATCGACATCTGAGGGGAGGCAGAAATGGAACTGTTGCTCGCGATTGTCATCGGGCTCTCTGTCTACGGTGCCTTTGAGGGCATCCGTATGTACCGAGCGGACGCCAAACTGCCTAGTGACCTGGCGATCGCCCTGGAGGTCGGCGCCACCCGTACCAGCGCGGTCGGCTCCGGTATCGACCGGCTCGGCATGCGCTGGGCCCCAGCGGTGCTGAGGCTGATGGGCCCCAAACAGGTCAACAAGAAGCGCCGCCAGATCGACCTGGCGGGTAACCCGGGCGGTCTCACCATCGACCGCTACGCGGCCCGGCGTGCCGTGTACGGTGCCCTCGGCGCGGCCGGCGCCTTCTCCATGATCATCCGTGGTGAGATTTTCCTGTCTCTGCTCATGGTTGTCTTCGGCTTCTTCTGGATCGAGGTGGGCATCTGGTCCGCCGTCCGTATCCGCAGGGACCACATCGAGCGCACTCTGCCCGACTTTCTGGACGTCCTCGCCGTGGTTGTCAGTGCAGGGCTCGGGTTCCGCCAGGCTCTTGACCGGGTGGCTGAGAAGTACGCCGGGCCCTGGTCCGACGAACTTCGGATCACCCTGCGCCAGATGGACATGGGTGTGGGTCGCAAACAGGCTTTCGAGGAACTGCGTAAACGCAACGACTCCGAGCAGGTCGCGATGTTCGTCACCGCGCTCCAGCAGGGTGAGGAGTTGGGCGCGCCCATCGTCGACACGCTCATTGCCATCGCCAACGACATGCGCCGCACGGACGCGCAGAATGCGCGACGCAAGGCGGCCAAGGCCGTCCCCAAGGCGACATTCGCGGTCACCTCGTTCCTGCTTCCCGGAACGTTGCTGCTGCTCACCGTGGGCTTCTACTACGGCGCAAATGTGGACTTCGGCAATCTGGGCGGATGACATGACGCACGTCACGGGGGAAACAGGGAAAGGGGGCGTCAGGCGCATGCCAGGCCAACTGGCCCGTTTGCGAGGTGGGTTGACCGCAGACCTGCGGATCGCGCCGACCGAGCCCGAGGCGACGCCGGCGCTTCCGATCCAGCTCAATGCGCTCCAGGCGATGTGCCGTCAGGTCTTCGGATTCCGGCTGGCGATGATCGCCATGGGCACTCCGCTCGCCCTGGCGGGCACTGCGCCCGGCCTTCCGACGGTCCTGGTCAGCGGAGCTGTCCTGGTCACGTTCATGGGCTCCTACGTCCTGTTCCGTGACTGGGAACGGTTCGGCCCGCTGTTGCTCAGGCATCCCTGGCTGCTGGGCGCGGACACCGTCTTCGGCGCTCTCCTGCTGATCACCGCATCGCCAGACTCGACCCTGGGGTACGTCACTGTCTGCACCCCACTGCTGGCAGGTCTCGTCTACGGCTGGCGTGGCGCGGCGCTTTTCACGTCACTCCAGATCGTCATCCTCGGCCTCGTGTACGCCACCAATGAGGACCTGAACGCGACTTTTGCCACTGCGCTGCTGCTTCCGGGCTTCTGCGTCATCGCGGGCGCGGTCGGTGTCACCCTGCGCGGCCTGCTGCTCCGCTTCGGCAGCGCCAGCCAGGCGCTGACCGAGACCCGGGCGCGGCTCGCCGTGAGCGAGGCGATCGAGGAGGAACGGGCCCGGCTCGCCCGGGAGATGCACGACTCGGTTGCCAAGACGCTGCACGGACTGGCGATGGCGGCCGAAGGGCTCGCGGGCTCCGCCGGCCGGATGGACGCGCGGACCGTACGGCAGCAGGCCGAGCTGGTCGCGCGCTCGGCCCGCCGCGCGGCGGGCGAGTCGCGGGAACTGCTCTCGGACCTGCGCCGCGAATCGGGGCTCGACGGGGGCGTGGCCGTCATCGACGAACTCGCCGCCCGTACGGAGGACTTCGGCCGCCGTAGCGGCCTCGCGGTGTCGTTCCGGCAGTTCGGCGACGAGACCATGCCCGCCGTGCCGCACGTGGTGGCCCGGCAGTTGCTCACGATCGCCTCCGAGGCGATGGAGAACGCGCACCGTCACGCCCGGCCGGAGACGGTGGACGTGTCCGCCGGCACCGTCGGCGACCAGTTCCGTATCAGCGTCTACGACAACGGCCGGGGGCTCCCGCCCGGCACCACCCTCGACGGCCTCCGGCGGGCCGGCCACTTCGGCCTCGTCGGGATGGTCGAACGGGCCGCCGCGATCGGGGCCCGTATCCGGATCGGCAGGGGCAAGGCGGCGGTCGGTACGGAGGTACGTGTCGACCTGCCGCTGGTGGCGCTCCGCTCGGCGCCACCGCCAAAACACAACTGACCTGCCCGCTTTCCGCTTCCGACTCCCCAGAGAGGAGACCGCACGATGCCGGACGACCCTTCCCGCACTTCAGGGCAGCAGCACACGCCACGTCATGCGTCCCAGTACACGTCTGCGCACGACGGGGCTCCTCACTCCCCGCTGCCGTCCATGCCTCTCCCCGTACCCCCGCCCGCCGCCGAGGCGCCAGGACTGCCGGACTTCCCAGGACCCACGGCCGCCGTACCGCTGAGGGTGGTCGTCGCCGACGACAACCCGGTCGTACGCGCCGGGCTCACGGTGCTGCTCTCCGGCCGGGACGACATCCAGGTCGTCGGCGAGGCCACGGACGGCCGTCAGGCTTACGAGGTGGCCCAGCGGACCAGCCCCGACGTCGTCCTGCTCGACGTACGGATGCCGGGCGTCGACGGCATCTCGGCGCTGCCCCACCTCGTACGGATATCCCCGGTGATGATGCTGACGTACAGCCGGGAGAGCGAGATCGTCCACGAGGCGCTGCGGCTGGGGGCCGGCGGCTACCTGGTCCACGGCGAGTTCACCGCGGACCAACTCGTCTCGGCCGTGCGGGACATCAAGCAGGGGCGGGCCCACTTCACCCCCACGGCGGCCAGCGCACTGCTGGACCACATGCGCAGCGGCCCGGCCTCGACCCAGGGCCGTCCGCTGCCGGAGGGCCTGGGCGCGGTCTATACGACAGGCGTTCCGTATGGCGGCGACGCTCAGCACCCGCCCCACCTGCCACACCATGATGCGAATGCACATGCAAACATTCCAGGCGTCCCCTCGCCGCAAAGTGGCAGAAGCGGCCAAAATGCTGACGAGTTGACGCCGATTGGGCCTCGAACTCCTCAAGGGGTTTCGCAAATGCAATTTAATGTGGCACAGTCTAGGGGTGGACCGCAGAGTGCCCCCGCAGGTCATAACCGGGAAGAGTTCGGGCTGAGTTCGAGGGAGGTGGAGATCATGGAGCTGATCGCGTCCGGCATGAGCAATCAGCAGATCGCCGCCACCTGCTTCATCAGCGAGAAGACAGTCAAGAACCACATCAACCGGATCTTCGCCAAGCTGCACTGCGGCAGCCGGAGCGAGGCGATAGCGAAGTGGCTCGGTATGACGCCGGGCGGGGGAGCGGGAAGGAGCGCGGTCGGCCATGGCTGAGCAGGGAAGTGCACGGGCCGAGGTGGCCGGACGGAGCGGGCTGAGCGGCTCGAACGAGCCCGGGTGTCCGCCTGCGGGCGTGCGCGGGGACCTGAGTGTGGGGCCGGCTACGGGCCTGGGTGCAGACCTGGGCCTGTGGGCCCAGTCGTCGTACGGGAGGGCCCAAGCTTCGCTTTGGGCCCTGGATTGGGCCCTGGGACCCTCCGATGCAGCCGGTGGTTCGGCGTACGTTTCTCATGTCGCAAACGGAACCGGCCGGGAGGAAGTCGGTAACGGGAGTGACGCGGAAGAGACTTACTCGTCGGCCGGCAGGCGGTCGGCCGAACTCGGAGGGGAACCCCATGTCGAACAACATGATGCTGAAGGCCGCCGTCGACACCCAGATCCGTGTGAACGGTTGGAAGAAGACCGTCGTCAGCCACATGACGGACAAGAACCGGACCAAGGGCCAGACCGCCTTCGAGTACCTGGGCATCATCCTCGTGGTCGTGGCGATCATCGGCGGTATCGCCGCGTCGGGTATCGGTGGCGAGATCAAGGACAAGATCAGCGAGCAGATCAAGAACCTCAAGGCCGGTGGCGGAGGCGAGTGACCGCGAAAATTCGCGGCGATCGAGGGCAGGCTTTCCCCATCTACATCATGATGGTGGCGGGCCTGCTCTTTGTCGCGTTCGCGTTCTTCACGGTCGGTAGGGCATCTGCGCTCCGTAACGATGCTCAGGGGGCGGCTGACGCCGCGGCACTCGCTGCAGCTCAGGAGGCCCGTGACGAGATGGAGACGGGATTCCTCGGGGCCCTGCTGCAGCCGGGCGGCTTGGAGGACTTCTTCGAAGGTAACAAGTTCTTCGAGTCCGGTCCGTGCGCCGCGGCGCGGGCGCTTGCGGAGAAGAACCGCTCGGAAGTTACTCGTTGCGACCCGAACCTCGGTCTCGTGAGAGATGAGATCACTGTAGAGGTTGAGACTCGCTACGCCGTGGGCAAGTCCGTGATTCCCGGTACTGAGCGGGCGAAAGCCGAGGCCCAGGCAACCGCGGCGGTCGAGTTTCGATGCTCGTTGCCGCAGGAGGAGTCCGATGACGGTGCGTCGCCCGGCGAGGACGAGGGCACAGGGGACGAAGAGGCCGACGAGCCGAAGCCGGTCGAATTCGACTGCGGCAGTGGCGGCGAGGTCGTCATCGACCCAAGTGACCCGGGTCTTCTTTGGGACAAGCTGAGCAAGACCCTCTTCACGGTGCACTTGGTCGACGTGAACTGACAAGCGAATGACGAACAAAGGAAAAGCAGACATGAGCATTCGGCGCACCACGAAGAGCCGCAGGGGAGTGGCGGTGGCCGCGACGGCGGCCGTTCTGGCCTTGACTGTGGCTGGTTGCGGGGGCGGTGACGACGACGCGAAAGCCAAGGAGACCGCGTCGTCGGCAAAGTCCTCCGGCAGCAGTACTCCGCAGGCTGGTACCGCCGCCGGGGACGAGGTGGACCCGAATGCCAAACTTGCTGTGGTCAAGGGTGCCGGTGGCATGGAGTACGTGATCAACTCGGTGGTCCGTGACGGTGGGGGATTCGTCACGGTGACAGGGCAGATGAAGAACACAAGCGACAAGGATTTCTTTAGTGTCTCGTCCTGGCGGGGCAATGAGAAGGAGTTGCTCGCCGGCAACGGAGACGCCGTGAGTGGTGGGACCCTGGTGGACGTTCAGGGTAAGAAGCGCTACTACGTTCTTCGTGACACGGACGGCCGGTGCTTGTGCACCACAGGCGTTTCGAGTGTTGACGCGGGAGAGTCGGTACCGGTCTTCATGCAGTTCCCCGCGCCGCCGGCCGGTACCACCGCGGTGGACTTCAGCTTGCCTACTTTTGCTACGACCTCGATCAAGATCTCCGGGTGATCGTCGCGATGAGTTCTATTTTCATGAGGAGTATCTCGTCGCGTTATGCGGCGTCGACAATCGCGACAGTGGTAATGATCGCGGGTGTGAGTTTTCTCGGCGCCTCAGGTGCCCGCGGCGACGAAGGGCCAAGCGTTCCACCTGGCACCGAGGCTTCGGCGGAACCGCCGGCTAATATTGACGCAAAATCTCCCGAGCTCAAGCTGGCCGACGGGGCGACGCTCGCACCCGCCAAGGTGCTGGACATCAAGTCCATCGTCGAGGACCAAGGCGGCGAAGAGCGACGCGAAGACACGAACGAAACCGTGAAGTTCGCGCTCCAGGCCGAGGTCCTCTTCGGCAAGGACAGCGCAGAGCTCAGTAGCAAGGCGAACGGCCGTATCACCGCGATCGCCGATGAGATCAAGAAGCAGAATGCCGCGAAGATTCGTGTCTTCGGGTTCACGGATGATCTCGGTTCCTACGAGCACGGCAAGGTGCTCTCCAAGCAGCGCGCGGACGCGGTCCAGAAGGTTCTGAGTGAGGCGCTGAGTAACTCCGCTATCACCTATGAGGTTCGGGGATACAGCGAGGACTATCCGATCGCGGACAACAGCACGGAAGAAGGCCGCAAGAAGAACCGCCGCGTGGAGGTCTCCTTCCCGCGCGGTGACGATTCGTAGGCCCTCATCTCTCACCGCGTGACCACTGAGCGGCGGATCTGTAACGGACACGCAGATCCGCCGCTTTGCGTGCCCTCAGAGCAGATGGTCGGCCTTGCCGGCCTTGATCTCACGGATCAGATTGCGCAGGGCATCACGGCTGTCGCTGAGGTAGTGGTTCTCCTGGCCGCGTACGGAGATGTAGCCGTTGCCGTCCTCGTCCGTGCCTATGCGGAAGCAGTTGTTGCCCTCCGCGCAGAACGGATCTTCCCAGTGGATCTCTGGCATGTTGACCCCTCTCAGAGTTCGTGTGCGATCCCGCGGATGAAGTCACGCGACTGTTTGGAGTTCAGGGTGTGTTTCTCCATCCAGTCCAAGTGACCACGGTATTTGGCGAGTTGCGCCTCGGCGTGACTGAACTCGGGACCATGGGCCGAGTCGAGCTGAACGGTGTCCAGCTGAGGCACCGGACCCTCGGCGTACAGGACGGCGTGCCCGGCACCTGGGAACTCCCCGACGCCGACCGGCAGTACGCGCACTTCGATGTTCTCGCGTTCGGACATGGCGCACAGATGGTCAAGCTGCTCACGCGTGGCCCGACGGCCCCCGAACTGCATACGGAGGGCGGCTTCGTGTACGTAACCCACGTACTGGACGGAGTTGTCGCGCTCCAGCACCTGCTGACGCTGGAGTCGGAGCGAGACGCGTAGCTCGATCTCGGAGGTGGGCAGCGCGGGAATGGCCGAAGCGAACACGGCGCGCGCGTAGCCGCTCAGGTGCAGCAACCCCGGAAGGTGAACGGTCTGGAGAGTGCGCAGACGTGTGGCGCGCCACTCCAACTCGGCGACGTCGAGCAGCCCGTGAGGCATCATGCCCCGATATTGCTCCCACCAGCCCGACTGCCGGTTGGCGGCCATATTGGCGAGGGCGGCGATGTACTTCTCGTCCGGGCAGTCGTAGTTGCTGCACAGTATGCGCACGCGCTCAGGCGAAGTCGCCCGGACGCCGGACTCCATGTTCGAGACCTTCGTGCGGTCGAGACCGAGCAGACCGGCGGCGTATTCCGTCGTCAGTCCCGCCGCTGTCCGCAGCTTGCGCAGTTCGGCGCCCAGCCGCCGCTGGCGCTCGGTTGGTGTTGCTCTCGTAGCCATACGTTTCTTCCTCCGGCCTGGTGTGGTCAGTCTGCCCCGGTGTTGCTTGCGGGGTCCACTCGTTAGGGGGCAATGTTCACGGGTGAGTGGCACGCGTTCCACTCTTCACTCTACATTGAGTAACGCATCGCTCACGCAGGTGAGTTGGAAGTGCATCACGCGGTCCTGCCCGCACGCTCCTTCCCTGGGAGGGGCAGTCCCGCGTCAGGGAGACAGGCCACTGCTCAGCCGCGTCGCGGAGCGACTCGACTCAACTCGCCCCAGACAAGGGAGACATCCATGCCGCTCATGCGTGCTACGCACTGCCCGGTGGTCCAACCAGTCCTCGCCGGCGCGGGCCTCGGTGGCCGCCGCCGCAACCGCCCGCCGCGCCCCGAGGGCCTGGCCTACAGCTTCACCCTTCCCGGTGAACCGCACTGCGCGGCCACCGCGCGTACGACGATCCGCTCCGCGCTGGAGGTGCACGGGCTCGCGGCGTACACGGATCTGGCCGTACTGGTTGCCACGGAGCTGGTCGGCACGGCGGTCAAGCTGACGCCGGGCCGGGAGCTCTACCTCTCCCTGCGCTACCGCAGGGGCGCCGTCCGGCTCGTTCTCTGGGACCAGCATCCGCACCACATCGACCCCGACGACGTGAGCGTCTGCGAGGAGCGCCGACGTGGTGCGCTCTGGCTGCTCGCCGTGATGGTCGGTGACTGTGGTGGCGAGTGGGGAACGGCGGAGGCGGAGCCGCCGCAGCGAGGGGTCAAGGCCTGGGCGTTTCTGCCGTGTCGGCGCCCCGATGGACGCGGGATGCGTGCCTGAACCGGGGCCGATCTGACCTGAAAATTGCCTGAGCAACCCTAGAAAACAACCCGCTCGGGTACTCAGATTGGCTCCAAAGTGCTCACGGTATAGAGGTTCTAGGGCCCAAAAAGCTTTGGGCCCTAGGGCCCAAGATTCGCGATCGCGAACGTGCTTGAATCTGATGGTCGAGTCGTCGCGCGTCGTTGAGGAGTGGGTGCCCGGTCATGTCAGGTATAGGGGGAGTCGCCGTTCCGCCCACCCCGCGAGGGGTGTTCGCGTACGGCTCGGGGCGGCAGCCGCTGCCGCGGGCGCTTCAGGTCGCGCTGATCCTTGTGCGCGCGCTGTTCGGCCTGACCGTGCTGGGCGGGGTCGGGGCGCTGATGACCGCCGTGTCCGTGGACGCGGTGGATGGCCAACTCCTGGGCCTGCTGGCGTACGCGGGCGCTCCCGGGGTCGTCGGACTGGTGCTGACCCGGTGGGTGTGGACGGGCGGGGCATGGGTTCGGTGGGGGCTGTTGGCGGTCCAGGGCTGGCTCCTCGTCGGCGCGTTGCGGACCCTCGGTGACGGGGGCGGGCGTGGGCTGACGCAACTGGTGCTGCCCGTCGTCATCATCGTGCTGCTGTGCCGCCGTCCGTCGCGCGAGTGGTTCCTGCTCGGGCCGCTCGACCGGGCCGAGCGACGTCCGTTCCGGCTCGCTCGCATGATCAAGTGGCGTACGGACGGCGGCCAGACGGCGGCCGAGTACCTGGGGCTGGTCGTGGTGGTCGTCGCCATCATTGGCGGCCTCGTCGCGACCGGGGTGGGAGGCCGGATCACCGATGGCCTTCAGTCGGCGGTCTGCGAACTCAGCGGCGGCGCGTGCCCCGCCTCCACCTCAGGCGCGGAGAGCGGCGACGGGGATGTGAATACGGAGGCGGGCGGCCCGGGTGCCTCGGCCGACGACGCGGGCGCGGGCGATGTCAGGACCGCTGAAGATGAGGTCCAGGGAGCGGGCGAAGGGGAGGGTGAGAGCAAAGAGAGCGATCAGGAGAAGAAGGAAGACGACGACGATTGCAGCGGGTGGGGGGCCTTCTCCTGCGGTGTCAAGCAAGTAGGAGGCTTCTTCAAGGGGGCCACTGTCGACGGATTCTGGGGCGATGTCACCGGGACCTTCGACACGATCACGCATCCGATCGACGCCCTGGACGGCCTCAAGGAATACGGCAAGGGCTTGGGAGCCCAGTGGAGCAAGGACTCTCAGGACGCCGGCGACAAGTGGGACGAGGGAAACTACCTCGGCGCCGTCTGGGACTGGGGCAAGGCGACGGTCAAGACCCCTGTGACGGTCGCAGACGACATGTTCGTCGGCGACGAGGTCCGCGACATGTGGAACCAGGGCGACTACGGCCGAGCGGTGGGTACGGTCGGCTGGAACGTCGGCTCGCTCTTCATCCCCGGCTACGGCGAAGCCAAGCTGATCGGCAGAATCGGCAAGCTGGGCAAGGACGCCAAGAAGGCTGCGGACAAGGCTCCGGACGCCAAGCGCAAGCCAGACGCCGAGGAACCGAAGAAGCCGGACAAAGAGCTGAACGCGTGCCCCGTCAGCCACAGCTTCTTGCCCGGTACCCCGGTGCTGATGGCGGACGGCTCACGTCGCGCCATTGAGGATGTGTATGTCGGTGAGAAAGTCATTGCCACGGATCCGCTGACAGGCGTTACCGCTGAGCGTCCCGTGACGAGGACGTTCACCACAAGGGACGACAAGGACTTCACGGTTCTGACGGTCCGGACGGGAGGCCGTGTGCACCAGTTGGTTGCCACGGACACGCATCCGTTCTGGCTCTCTGACCGGCGCCGCTGGGCCGATGCCGGAGAAGTGCGTGTCGGCGACCGACTGAGGACCTCCGCGGGGGTATCCATTCAGGTGGCTTCGGTCTCCCGATACGTTCAGCGCCGAACCACGTATGACCTGGCTGTCGCTGGAATTCACACCTACTACGTTGGTATCGGTTCTGCGAATGCCCTCGTCCACAACAATAATGGATGTGAATGGCAGGCCAGGGATGACATTTCTGGTCCTGCGAAGGGGCTGGTGCTGAAGCGGCCGAATGATCGCCATTATCTCAGAGGTGTGGCACATCAGAAAAAGCCGCAAGCGGCAAAGAATACCGTCATCCTGCGTGGTTACGAGAAGCAGATAGACGCAGATATTAAGGTCATCGCCGAAGGGAAAGCCGAGCTGCTGAAAGATGGGAATCGGTACGAGGTCGACGGGCGGACGTACGGGGTCGAGGATACGGGTAGGGTCTACCCTGAATCGGGTCCGGGTATGGTTGAGATGGATACGCATGAATATGCCGCGCTCATCGAGGTTGCGAAGTGTAAGGGTGATGTCGATGCCTCTCCTCAACTGAAGAGGAATCCCCGTTTTACTAATCATCCGGAGCGAGTTGCCAAGGCCAAGGCGATATATGAAGGAACGTACAAGTGATCTATAACCTTCTTGTCTCCGACATGTTCCCTCCTGATGTTCTCGGCGGTGTTCTGGCTGAAGTCTTGAACGTGGACCCGGCCACGGTGGACACGGCAGACGCGGACGGATGCCTGGAGGGGCGGGACTGGGAGGCTCTGGTGCTGTGTGACTATGCCATCGTGCACGGAGATCTGGCCGCACTGCTGGAAATTCAACTCGGGGAGCAGTTCCGCAAAGCTCCTGCTACGGCGGAGCTGGCGGCCGCACTCTCGCAGCGTCTGAATACGGTTCTGCTATGGCATGCGGAGGAGGTCATTCCCTCCGCCTACTGGCTTGTCACACCTGACGGCCTGGTCGCTCGGGCACGGGTCGAGCAGGCGGACGGCCCTGACATCGACTACACGGTCTCGGTAGTTGAGGCATCCGTCCCTCGGTTTCCGTTGGCTCGGGTCGATCTGCTGCCGGAAATCTTCAGAGAGGAGAAGATCGCGACTCCTGCAACGGACGCATTTGTCACTGTTGTCGATCCCGAGCGGGTCGCACGGGCTGAAGACCCGCCGAATAAGGCGAGAGAATGGTTGCTCTTGTGGGAGCGGCTCGTCCGTCGGATGGCGGGTGACTGGGCGCCGACGGGGCGCTATCCGCTGGAGTCGTATGTGCAGGACCTGCAGACCCGCGACCACCTCGACGTACGGCTGACGACCGCACCGGCAGAGTTGCGGGAGCCGCTCGCCCGCGCGGTCGAGGCACTCGATGCGGTGTTCCTCGCGCATACGGTGGGGGACGGTGGGGAGTTGCTCGGGCCTCTGGGCATGTCGGGTTCGGCGGTCGCTGAGCGCGGCTGGTGGTGGCATCGCCGCCCGGTCAGGCTGCCTTGGGTACGACCTGGCGAGTCGGGCCGGCCGTGAGCTCGACCAGCGTGACCTGCGCGACCGGCGTGGTCGTCGGGGAGGTAGCCCGTCCCCAGGGATCTTCGGCCCTTTCGCACAGCAGCAGCTGTGACCTGTGCACCGGTACGGCACCGGGACGGTGCCGTACCGGTGCACGGATGGCGAGAGGCCGATTGGGCGGCGCAGAGGGGCAGGAATGCCGAGGACCACAACATTCCTGGAGCAGGCGGGTGATCCGGGCTCCCGGCGCGCCGTTCGTGTGTGCCCTCCCCACCGAGCTCACCGCGAGGCGGGCTGGTTGGGCTCCGTGGGCTCACTGGGATGTGTGGGGTCGGGTCCCGTGGGCTCAGTGGGTTCTTCGGGCTCAACGGGCCCGGTGGGCTCCGTTGGCTCCGCGGTCGGCAGGACCTGTTCGGCCCAGATCGTCTTTCCGCGCGACGTGTAGCGGGTGCCCCAGCGTTCGGTGAGCTGGGCCACGAGGAAGAGGCCGCGTCCGCCTTCGTCCCCGGCGGTGGAGCGGCGGAGATGGGGGGCGGTGCTGCTGCCGTCGGAGACTTCGCAGATGAGTGCGCGGTCGCGCACCAGACGCAGGTGGATGGGGGCGACCGCGTGGCGGATCGCGTTGGTGACGAGTTCGCTGACGATGAGTTCCGTCGTGAAGGCCGCCTCGTCCATCCCCCAGGAGGAGAGCGTGCTCGTGACGTCGGCGCGGGTGTCCGCGACGGCGGCGGGATCGGTCGGTACGTCCCAGGCCACGAAGTGCTCGGCGTCCAGGACGCGGGTGCGGGCGACGAGCAGGGCGACATCGTCGCGCACATCAGCCGCGTCGGCGGGCAGCAGCGCGTCGAGTACCGC
Source organism: Streptomyces sp. NPDC088124 (assembly GCF_040685895.1). NCBI lineage: Bacteria > Bacillati > Actinomycetota > Actinomycetes > Kitasatosporales > Streptomycetaceae > Streptomyces > Streptomyces sp. NPDC088124. The sequence continues at coordinate 204,728 of NZ_JBFBJB010000005.1, forward strand.
GTCGCACGTCCGCTCCGGGGACCGGCCGGGATGGGCCAGTGCCTGCCGCAGCCGTTCCAGCCCGGTGCCGATGTCCTGCCTGCGGCTCTCGATGAGGCCGTCCGTGTAGAGAACGATCTCGCTGTTCTCGGCGATGTCGATGTCGATGGTCTCGAAGGGGAAGCCGCCCAGGCCGAGCGGCGGCCCGCCCGGCACGTCGGGGAAGGCGACGGTGCCGTCGGGGCGGACGATCGCGGGCCCCGGGTGGCCGGCGCGGGCCAGGGTGCAGTGGCGGGAGACCGGGTCGTAGATCGCGTACAGGCAGGTGGCCCCGATGACCCCCGCGCCGCCGGTGGATGCCGCGCCCCGCTCCCGGCCGCGGTTGCTCTCCTCCTGGTCCAGGCGGGCGACGAGTTCGTCGAGGTGGGTGAGGAGCTCGTCGGGTGCCAGGTCGAGCGCCGAGAAGTTGAAGACGGCGGTGCGCAGGAGGCCCATGGTGGCGGCGGCGTGCAGCCCGTGGCCGACGACATCCCCGACGACGAGGGCGACGCGGGCGCCGGACAGGGGGATGACGTCGAACCAGTCGCCCCCCACCCCCGACCGCGCCGGGACGTACCGGTACGCGGCCTCGACCGCGTTCTGCCGCGGCAGGTCCCCCGGGAGCAGGCTGCGCTGCAGGGATACGGCCATGGTGTGCTCCCGGGCGTAGCGCCGGGCGTTGTCGATGCAGACCGCGGCGCGCCCCACCAGTTCCTCGGCGGTCGACACGTCCTCCTCGTCGAACGTGGGGAGCCGTTCGCCACGGTAGAAGCTCGTCACGCCCAGGACCGCGCCGCCGGCGCGCAGCGGAACCGTGATCAGCGAGCGCATCCCGTGCGACCGGAGCCACTCGGCGTGCAGGGGGTCCTGGTCCTTCCCCACGAAAGCCCCGGCCAGATCCGTTTCGAGCGCCGACCTCCCGCTTGCCAGGCACCGGGCCTGCGGAGAGTGGGGGTGGAAGCTGACGAGCCGGCCGGACCGGAAGAAGGCGCGCTGTCCGTGCGCCCCGGCCGCGGCCGCCCGGCGCAGTTCGTCCTTCTCCCGCGCCGGGTCCGCTCCTTCCAGTACGGAATCGAACAGGTCCACGGTGGCGAAGTCGGCGAACCGCGGAAGGGCGGCCTGAGCGAGTTCTTCGGCCGTCCGGGTCAGATCGAGCGTCTTGCCGATGCTCACGCTGGCGTCGTAGAGGAGGGTGAGGGTTTCGCGGGCCTCGGTGGCCTGGCCGACCAGTGCCCGCAGTTCGGTGGTGTCCCGGAGCGTGGCGACGCTGCCCAGCGCACGCCCGTCCGAGCGCGTCGGCTGCTGGTTGACGGCCAGGAAGCGACCGGCCGCCTGGTGGACCTCGTCGGTGGCGACGTGTCCTTCGGCCAGGAGGCGGGTGAGGGCTTCGTCGAGCCCGAGATCGGTGATGTCGCGCAGCGGTACGTCGGGGGGCAGGCCGAGCAGGCGGCGTGCCTCGTCGTTGACGAGCAGCAGTCGGCCGTCGTCGGCGACGATGAGGACGCCCTCCCGGACAGCGTGCAGAACGGCGTCATGGTGCTCGTACATCCGGGTGATCTCGACCGGATCGAGCCCGCGGGTCTGGCGCCGCAGCCGTCTGCTCACCGCGGCCACTCCCACGGTCGCCAGGGCGAGCACCCCCGCGCCGCCACCGATGAGCGCCGGCAGTTGCCGGTTGACCGTGCCCGAGGTGTCCGCGATCGTCACCCCCGCGTTGACGAGGGCCACCACCGAGCCTTTCTTGTCGAACACGGGGACCACCGCGCGGATCGACGGGGACGAGAGCGTATGAGCCGGGACCCGGTCCGTGAACGCCCTTCCCGCCGTGGCCGGATAGAGCGGTCCTGTGATGCGCTTCCCGATCTCCGCCGGGTTGGGATGGGTGTAGCGGACTCCCTTCGTGTCCGTTACGACGATGTAGTCGACACCGGTCCGGCGCCGGGTCACCTCGGTGATCGGCTGCAGCGTCGCGCTCGGGTCAGGAGATTCCAGCGCGGCAAGCACGCCCGGCGCGTGCGCGAAGGTCTCGGCGACGGCGAGCGCGCGGACCCGGGCCACGTCCTCGCTGTTGTTGCCCGCCTGCACGACCAGCGCCGACACGGCGCCCGCGCCCAGGAGCAGAACCATCACCACGAGCAGGGCGAACATCTGACCGGCCACCGTGCGCGGGATCATTCGACGAATGGCCCCGGCAGGGGTCATCGAAGGCCGCCGCCGCAAGCATGCTGATTCAGCTGATTCATGCGCTTATTTTGCGCCAGATCGTGCGGACCGGCACTAGGGTCTGTCGTTTGCGCGCCCCGCGCTGGCCGGACTCGCCCGAGGATGCCGGGTGGTCGCTCGGGACCGATCTGGCTTACCTCCGGGAGCTCGTCGCGTACTGGGCGGACGGGTTCGACTGGCCGGCGCAGGAGGCGGAGCTTGCCCGGCTGCCCCGGTTCCGTGTCCCGCTCGGCGGGCTCGGGATCCACTTCGTGCACGCCCGGGCCGCCGCGGCGGCCGCGCCCGTACTGCCGTTGGTCCTCAGCCATGGCTGGCCCGACTCGTTCTGGCGCTACTCGAAGGTTGTCCCGCTCCTCACCGACCCCGGCGCGTACGGTGCCGATCCCGCCGACGCGTTCGACGTGGTGGTGCCCGACATGCCGGGCTACGGATACTCCGACCGCCCCACCGGTCCGCCCCTCGACTCCATCGCCGTCGCCGGTCTGTGGGCCGGGCTGATGACCGTCCTCGGCTACCCGCGGTTCGGCGCGGCGGGCGGGGACATCGGCAGCCACATGAGCCGCTACCTCGGCCTCGACCACCCCGACCGCGTGGTCGGCGTCCACCGCATGGATGCGGGGGTGCCCGTTTACTGTGGCGACCCGGCGGACCTCGCGCCCGAGGAACGCGCCTGGCTCGACGGCGCCGTGGCCTGGGGCACGACCGAGGGCGCCTACGCGGCCCTGCACCGTACGAAGCCCCAGACCGCCGCCTTCGGACTCACCGACTCGCCGGCCGGGCTCGCCGCGTGGATCGTCGAGAAGCTCCGGGCCTGGAGCGACTGTGACGGCGGCATCGAACGGTGCGGATGTACCGCGCCAACGCGGCGAATCCGCCCGCGCAGCACGCCCGCCGGGTCGAGGTTCCCTCCGGCTTCGCACGCTTCCCGGGTGACCTCGTCCGCCCGCCACGGGCATGGATGGAGCGTACGGCGAACACCGTCCGCGTGACCGACCCCGCCCGCGGCGGGCACTTCGCCCCGTTCGAGGAACCCGAGCTCTACGCGGAGGAACTCCGCGCGTTCTTCCGCCCCTACCGAACAGCGGTGACGGGCTGAGGGGCCACGCACGGGCACGGGTCACGCACGGGCCCCGCACGACCCCTCATGGGCCCGCGAGTTGGGTCCCAGGGCCCACGACGTAATGCGGTCATTTCCCTAGTCTCGGGAGTATGCCTCTTCTCTCGCGGAATCGGGCCCGGAGTACCAGAAACCGTCCCGTCTTACGACCCTCCCGAACCCGAGCACGGTTGTTAGGGCTCAGGCAATCGGCGCAGTCCGCACAGTCGGGGCAGACGGGGCTGGAGTATCTGGGTCTGATTCTGGTCGTCGTGGCGATCGTCGGCGCCTTGGTGGCCACCGGTATCGGTACCGAGCTGACGCAGAAGATCGCCGCGCAGGTGAGTTGCATCGGCGGCGGCGACTGTGGTGGCCCTGGCGACGGTGACGGCGGCGACGGTGACGACGGGAACATCGAGGCCGATGGTCCGAAGGGCACCGGGGGGCAGGGCGAGCCGGGGCCTTCCCCGACGGAGAAGACCCAGGCGGAGAAGGACTACGACGCCGCCGTCAAGGAGTTGGAGGACGCCGAAGGTGAGTACGAGAAGGAGAAGAAGCGGGCCGTAGAGGCGGCCAAGAAGCTCGGCGCGATCCTCGCGGACGAGCTGGGTATTACGGATGCCGTCAAGTGTTTCACCGAGGGCGATCCCAGTTCCTGCTCCGAAACGGCCATCAATGTGGTGATGGCGCTGCTCGGTTCGCTCCCCGCCAAGGTCCTCAAGAAGTACGGCTGGCCCACGGAGTGGAAGAAGGGCAAGAAGGTCGTCGAGAGCATCGTCAAGCACGGCGGAGACGTCGTCGGCGGTGCGAAGGGCATGTGGAAGGCCAAGCAGAAGGCCGACCAGCTCAGGAAGAAGGTCGACGACCTCAAGCAGAAGCTCCCCAAGCGGGAGAAGAAGCCCGAGGACCCCGACGCCGGCGGCAAGCCCAAGGAACCCGCCTGCCCCGTCAAGCACAGTTTCCTGCCCGGCACCCCGGTCCTGCTCGCGGACGGTACACGTCGCGCCATCGAGGATGTCAGAGCCGGCGACCGGGTGCTGGCCACCGATCCGGTACGAGGGCTGACGGCGTCCCGCGCGGTCACGGACACGATCACGACCGAGGACGACAAGGACTTCACCCGGCTCACCGTGCGTCTCGCCGACGGCGCGGGGGTATCCGGCACCGCGACCCTGACGGCCACGGACACACACCCGTTCTGGCTGGTCGACAAGAACCGCTGGGCGGACGCCGGGGAGATCGGGGCAGGCGATGAACTGCGCCTCCCTGACGGGGCGACCGTCGCGGTCGCGGACGTCAGCCGTTATGAGCGGCGGCAGCGCACCCACGACCTGACGGTCGAGTCCACCCACACCTATTACGTGGGCGTCGGCAGCCGGAACGTTCTCGTACACAACAACGACTGTGGTCCGAAGAAAAAGCGCACCCAGAAAGAGCTCAAGGCCCTCGCCGAGGACATGGCGGACGATGCCAGGAGCTACCAGGACGAGTTTCTCCGGGAAGTGCGTGCCGAGGCCAAGGCCAAGGGCAAGTCACCGGAGGAAATCGAGACGGCGGTCGAGTGGGCCGAGAAGAAGAACACGACCGCGGTCATCCGCGCGCGGTTCCCCGTACCCGGGCAGCCCGGCAAATGGGTCGAGCGGAACGTGGTGGCCCGGAGCGGGCCCGGACTCTCGCCCGCGCAGCTCACCCAGGCCAAGAAGCGCGGCGACCTGCCGGTTCGGGTCAACCAGGACGGGGCGACCCACGCGGAGCAGAACGCCTTGCTCCAGATCAACAAACTGGGCGGTGAACCCATCGCGGGCGGTGCGTCGAGGAACGTGTGCAGGGACACCTGCCCGCCCCTGATCAGAGGCTCTCAGGGCGTTGTCAGCGGCGAGGTGACAGGCAAGGGAGGAAGCAAGGTGCGTACCTTCTGGTGGCCGTAGAGTCGCGGTGTGCCGGAGCGCCGGACACCCGGCGCTCCGGCGGGAACAGCCGCGTTCTTGGTGAACGCGGCCCGGACACATGGACCTGGACACATGGACCTGGACACATGGATCCGGACACAGGCACGTGGCTACGTTGTGGGAGTGAAGCGGTGTGAAGATCCTGGAAAGTGTGCGCGGTATGGCCTTCATGGGGTCTTTCGATCAGGCCAGGGCGTTCGCGGCCGCCTGTGCCGAGCGCACCTGTGGTGTTCTCCTCTGGTCGACTTCGCAGTCGGGCCGTGAGGCGGACCTGGAGGTCTTCCGGCAAGCGCTGGATCTGCTGTGGGAAACGGGACCGGTCGATCCGGCGACGGCGGCGGAGATCCACCGGAAGATGACGGACTGTCCGGAGTTCGGGGAACGCCGTGAGAAAGCGGAGGTGGTGACCCTTTCCCGGATCGCGGCCAGGTCTCTGCTCGCCGGCGTCGCGATGCTCATCGACGAAAGCCCGGAAGGCGTGGTCGAGCCCTCCTCCTTCGCCCAGGATTTCGCCGCTGCCCTCGGCCGGCGCGGGGACGCGGATCTGTTGGCCGGAGAGGACGAGGCGCAGGACCGGGACGTGGCGACCATCCTCTCCTGGGACGAGGCGTCGCCCGAGCGACTGCGATCGCTGCGCGCCGAGGCGGCTGAACACGGGCGTTCCTATCTGGCCGCCGCCGTCTCCGCGTACGGCGGCGGTAGCGACAGCGCCGATCCCGTCGAGCTCCGGGTCACGGCGACCCTCGACCGCGGTGATGTTTCCGAGACGAATGCGAGAGCACGGTTCGGGACGGTGGGCAGGATCGTCTCCGGTGACGAAACGGGGCGCTATGTGCGGGCCGATCTGATGACGGATCTCGCCGAAGCGTCCGACGAGACGCCTGAGGAGGGGGAAGAGGCCGGCGGTGGTGTCACGATCCTCGTCGCGGATGATCCCGGCATGGAGATCAACTGCATCGCTGAGTGGGTGGAGGACTGGGCCGGCGTGGAGGCGTCCTTCCGGCGCCAGGGCTGGCGGGTCGAGTGGGACGAGCGACTTCACCAGGAGAAGTGACTGCGGATCCACCCCACTCGGTCGCATTCGGGTCGCGCTCAACGGGTCACATTCTCAGTTCACATTCGTCAGGCCACATTCGGCAGGTCGCATTCAACGGAAAGAAGAGGTGTCTCGCATGCGGAGTCGTCCGGTCGGTTCGAGGCGAGGTGCCGGCCTGGTGGTCGCCGTCGTTCTGAGCGCCGTTACGGGGTGCGGTGGCGCCTCGTCCGATACGGCGGACAGCGCAGGTGAGCCCAGCGGGTCGAAGACGGCTCCCCCCGCTCGGACCAGTAGCGAACCGGCCAAGGACGCGTCATCGAGCCCGAGCCCGGGCCGGGAACAGGGTCCCGCCGGGGTGACCGGAAAGCCCCTGTCCAAGGGAGAGCTGGAGCGCGCGGTGCTGGCCGGGGGAGACGTGGCCGGCTTCGCCGTCACCCCCATGGAAGGTGCGCCGCCCGCCGGTGAGACAGCGGACCGGGACGAGTGCCGTCCGCTCACCGCGCTCATGAACGGTACTCCGGAGCCTGTCGCCGACGCCGCCGTTTACCGCCAGATCGTGGGCGGGAAGGACGAGCAGGTGGTCGTCACCGAATTCCTCACCGCCCACAAGGGGGAGTCCGCGGCGCAGGTACTGTCCCGTCTCGACGCGGCAGTCGTCGCCTGCGCGGACGGTTTCACGGCCGATGGCGGCGAGGACGGCCCGTCGACCTACTCCGGAGTGAAGCGACTGGCCGCTCCGCGGGCCGGGGACCAGGCGCTGGCCTACCAGCTCACCGGGGACTACGAGGGCGAGGACGTACCGCTGGTGTTCCAGGTGGTGCGTACGGGGACGACCGTGGCCACTTACTACACCGCGAACCTCGTGAACGCGAAGACCCCCGAGATCCCCGCCGAGATCAGTGCGGCTCAGGCGGCCAAGCTCCAGTCGGGCGGCGCCGGGTAGTTCAGGCAGTCGGGCACGGTTCAGGCAGTGCCGGGCACGGTCGGGGCCCCTTTGGGTCCGGTTCTGGGCCCACGGGCCCACGACCTGTCCTTGCCCTCCCCCTACGGTGGACCGGTCAGATCCGGCCAATACACAGGGGGCAGCGCGGATGCGTGGGACAGGAGGGCCGCCGTACCGGGGGACCGGTTACGGGTATACGGCGCCGGAGAGCGGTGGGCTGCTCGCGATGGCCGCTGCCTGGGCGGCGGGGTTCGTGGTGCTTGCCGTCACCTCGTACCTCCAAGTCACCTACGTCTACGAAACGCTGGGGTCGACCGAGCGGCTTGAATCGTTCGGCGGCCGGCTGCTGGTGATCCATCTGCCGAACGCCGTCTGCGTGGCGCTCGGCGCCTGGGCCTCGTCACGCGCGCACCGCGAACCCTTCCGGGACCTGCCCGTACGGCATGCCTTCGCCGTCTTCACGGTCCCCGTCCTCGCGCAGGTACTCAACATCGTCATCAGGTGGGAGCGGGTCTCCCTCGAAGGCGTGCTGATGTCCTGCGCCGTCGTCGTGGCCGGTGCGGTCACCGGATATGCCGTGGACCGCATACGCGAGGGGGAGCGATGAGCAGGGGACGTACGGGAGACACCCGGCGCCGGTTCAGATCGGACGGCGGCGCCACCGCCATGGAGTACCTGGGCGCGATCATCGTCGTCGTCGCCCTCGTGCTCGGCGTCAGCGCCGCCGGTATCGGAGGGTCCATCGGCGACCGCATCCGCTGCGCCATCCCAGCCCTCGGTGGCGGCGGTGGCGGCGCCTGTGCCTCCGGTGGCGACGGTACGGACGACAAGCCGCTCGCCGACAAGGACTTCGAGCCCCCGCTCTGCACGATATCCACCATCTCGGACACCGCGGGCGGCAAGGCGAAGCTCGGCTGGTTCGAGTGGGGCCAGGACTACGGCTTCCAGGACAAGACGATGCAGGCCAACTACGACGTGAACGAGGACGGGAAGGTCGACGACAAGGACCAGCTCATCTACACCACGTTCACCGACTCCGCGAGCGCGGGCGTCACCGGGGGCTTCGGCGGCAAGATGGGCAAGCTCGGTACGGGTTCGGTCGACCTCGGCGCCGGGGTGAAGGTCAGCAACGGCGACACCTGGGTCTTCAAGAGCCGCGAGGAGGCCGAGTCCTTCCGCGAGGACCTGGAGAAGCTGAAGATGTACGAGATGCGCCGCACCTCCCCGGGCGGCGCCGAGGCCAGCGTCGGCGACAGCATCCTCTACCTCTTCGGCAAGGGCGCCCTCAAGGACGAGGAGAACATCCGCAACCGCGTCGAGGACAAGCTCAAGGACCGCCACATCAGCCAGGCTTCGATCGGGGTCTACGGCAAGGCCGGCGGCGAGTTGTCGCTCAACGCCGACGCCGAGGGCACTCTCAGCGGCAAGCTGGGCGCCGACGTGAAGATCAGCGGCGACGCCCTCGTCACCAAGGACGACTTCCGCGGCACCAAGTCGTTCACGTACTCCGTCAAGGCGGACGGCACGATCGGCGCGGGCGTGGACGTCGGCGGAGCCAAGAAGGGCAAGCACCTCACCGGCGAGCGCTCGGCCACCGTCACCGTGACCCGGGACCAGAAGACCGGCGAACTGCTCCGCATCGACTTCACCCAGACCACCGAGACCTTCAGCGGTCAGACCGGCGGGGTCGGCGGCGACAACGGCAAGGACGGCAAGGACAAGCGCGGCGGAAAGGGCAAGAACACCGACAACTCGGGCGGCAGTGACATCGGCGTCGTCACCAACACCATCGCCTTCGAGAAGGGCGAGAAGGGCGACGCCGACCGCGCCGTCGGCCAGGCCTGGCTGGACGGCAACGGCGACCACACCGCGCCCTTCGAATACCTGCTGGACACCAACGCGCCGACCACCCGGCCCGGCGCCGACGATCCCTTCGGGCAGCTCCTGTTCGACAAGGGCAAGTCGAGCAGGACATCGTACGATGGCATGTCCGATGCCCAGGAGTACGGATTCGAGCTGAACCTGGGGATCTCGATCGGTGCCTCCATCTCGATGGAGAACAAGTCCGAGACCCTCAAGGACGCCGAATTCCTCGGCGCGCCGAGGGACGGGAAGCGCGATTACGTGCCGTACAGCTACTGCGCCAAGTGACCACCCCCGCCGGTCCGGTACCAGTGAGGAACTCAGGGATGATCTCCACACCGAAGCCCCAGCCCCAGCCCCGGTCCACGCCGAAGCCGGGAATCGCGTACGGCGTGCGTACGGCCGTGGCCGCCGGCCTGGCCGCCGTGCTCCTGACCGCCTGCGGCGCCGGCGGCAAGGACGCGGCGACGACCCCGGAGGGCTGGTCCACCCTGACGACCGACCGGCTCACCGTCGCGCACCCGGGGGAGTTCAAGCAGGTCGCCGCCGCGGACCTGGCGGAGGGGGACGCGGCGGGAGCCGTCCGTACGAAGGGCGGCTCCCCGGCCGGTTCGATCTACGTCGAGTTCGACTACGGGCAGGGCATCAACGACGCCGACATGGCCGGCCTGGCCGCCGAGGCCCGCGTGCAGCTCGGCGCGACCCCCGTCGAGACCACGGACGTCGAGGTCGCCGGGCCCGACGGCACGGCCGAGGCACGCCGCGTCGACTGGACCTCCACCTCGACCGGCGCGGAGGGGCAGCCCCCCAAGGGCACGCCGCTGGCGGGGGTGATGGTGGCGGGGCTGGACACCAAGGACCGGCCGTACCTCATCACCGTCAACGCCGAGAAGGGGCTGTTGTCCGACAAGGACGTCAAGGACATCATCGCCAGCGTCTCCCTGAAGTGACGTAGGGCCAAGGGGCAGACGGGGACGCGAGGCGGATCGGAACGGATCGGATCGGAACGGAACGGAGTCAGTCGTGGGGATCGAAGCGCTCTTCCTGCTCGTGGGGGTGGCGGCCCTGGTGGTCTCCGTCGTCTTCGCCCGGCGGGTCCTGGTGGTGCTCGCCCTGCTCCGGAACGGACGGCGGGCCGAGGGGCGGTGCGTGGACCGCCGGGTCGTCACCAACTCGGGGCTGGCGAGCGGGTCGTCCAGCTCCCACCCCGAGTTCGTCTTCACGTTCCGCACGGAGGACGGCACCGCCGTCGAGTTCAAGGACCGGCCCGGCATGTTCGGCCACGAGGTGGGGGCGCCGGTCAGGGTCAGTTACGACCCGAGGTCCCCGCACAAGCGCGCCACCATCGCCGGCCCCGGCGCGTGGGGCCCGGTCTACGTCCCCGCGCTGATCTGCCTGGGCACGGCCCTCTTCGCCCTGGTCCCGCTGCTGGCGGTGGCGGCGAAGGAAGGGCTGCTGTAGGCGGCTCGCCGAACGCCGACGTCACCCGGTCGTACGTCCACACTCACCCGGGTCGTACGTCCACACTCACCCGGGTGCCCGGCCGCAGCCCCCACCGCTCCATCGCCCCCGCCTCCGCCTCCAGTACGTGGCGGGCCCGCAGCCGCGGCAGATGGAGCCGGCCCGGCTTCATGGTGTGGACCTGGACGACCTTCAACGACCTGTCCAGATAGGCGACATCGATCGTGAAGCCCATCTTGAAGGTGTGCACGCTGTTGCACGGCGTGATCAGCAGCGCCCCGTCGATCCCGGTCCGGCCGAGCAGCCCGCGCCGCCGGGTCCCGTACGAGGCGGCGATCTCCAGCTCCACCTCCACCGGGGCGTCCTGCCCCGGGACCGTCAGCCGTCCCCTGCCGTTTCGCCATGTACCCATGGCCGTAGACCGTAGCGCCCCGCCGCGGCGGTGGCCGCTCCCGAGCGCGGATCTGGGTCCCGGGGTGCGGGAAGTGGGCCCCTGGACCCATGACCGGGCCCGGCGCCGGGCCTAGGCTCGGTGAGGTGTACGCCACGCTGATCGTCCTCGCCGCGCTCTGGGGCGCCGCCACCGGAGTGCTGCTGCCGCGCCCCGCGTACCGGCTCTCCGTCGAGCCGGAGGAGGCGTGGCGCGACCGCTGCCCCGCCGGCCACCCGATCACCGGCCCGGCCCGCGGCTGGCTCGGCCCGGCGAGGTGCCCGGTGTGTGCGACCGCCGGCCCGGGGGACACGGGTGCCACGGGTGTGGGTGTGGGTGTGGGCGGGGGTACGGGGACTACGAGCGTGGGCGCCGGGGCCGGGGCCGGGTTCGGGGCCGAGTCCGACACCAGGTCCGAGTCCGGGTCCGGGTCCGGGGTCGAGCCCGGGGCCGACAGCAGCACCGCTGCCGGGGACTCCGGAGCCGTCACCGTCCCGGAAGCGCCCGGAGCGCCCGGAGCGCCCGGAGCGCCCGGAGCGCCCGGAGCACCCGGGGCACCCGGGACACCCGGGGCCGTCGGCGCCGCGGACGGTCCCGGTACGGCGGACGGTCCCGGTACGGCGGATGGCCCCGGTACGGCGGATGGCCCCGGCGCCGCCTCCGCCCGCACCACCCCCGTGTCCGATCACTCCCATCACTCCGATCGCTCAGGCGCGCCCGACGCGTCCCTCGTGCGGTACGCGCCCTCCCTCCTCGTCCCCGTCCTCGGCGCCCTCGGCTGCGCCGCGCTCGCCGCCGCCACCGGGCCCCGTCCCGAACTGGCCGTCTGGCTGCTGCTCGCGCCCTTCGCCCTGCTGCTCGCCCTCGTCGACCGAAACGTCCACCGCCTCCCGGACCAGCTCACCCTGCCCCTGGCCCTCGCCGCCGCCGTGCTGCTCGGCCTGGCCGCCCTGGTCCCCGGCGGCCCCGGGGGCGGGGACGGTGCCGACGGCAGTCGCTCCTGGACGACGGCGCTGCTCGGCGGGGTGGCCCTCGGTGGCTGCTACTTCGTCCTGTTCCTGATCAACCCGAACGGCATGGGCTTCGGCGACGTCAAGCTCGCCCTCTCCCTCGGCGTCGTCCTCGGCTGGTACGGCTGGCCGGTGCTCGGCGTCGGCGCCTTCGCCGGGTTCCTGCTCGGGGCGCTGTACGGGGTCGGGCTGATGGTGCTGCGCAGGGCGGGGCGCAAATCCGTCATCCCGTTCGGCCCGTTCATGATCGTCGGCGCGCTGCTCGGTCTCCTGCTCGGGGCCCTCTCCGCCGCCTGAGCCGGACCCGGGCCGGGCGAGGGCCGGACCGGTCCGGACCCGGCTCGGGCGCGCGCGAAATGCGTTCGCGCCGCCGCTCCCGGCCCTGCCACGATCGCGCCCATGCCCACCTTCGAAGAACTGATCGCCGAAGCGGCCGCCGTCTCCGTGGACGGCTGGGACTTCTCCTGGCTCGACGGCCGAGCCACCGAGGAACGCCCGCCCTGGGCGTACGCCCGCTCCATGGCCGCCCGGATGGCCGACGCCCGTGCGGCACTGGACATCCAGACCGGCGGGGGCGAGGTCCTCGCCTCCGTACCCGCGCTGCCGCCGCTCACCGTCGCCACCGAGTCCTGGCCGCCGAACCTCGCCCGGGCCGGGGCGCTGCTGCGGCCCCGCGGGGTCAGCGTCGTGGCGGACCCGGACGAGCCCCCGCTGCCGTTCGCGGACGGCGTCTTCGACCTGGTCGTCAGCCGTCACCCCGTCCGGGTGTGGTGGGACGAGATCGCGCGGGTGCTGCGGCCCGGCGGCCGGTACTTCTCGCAGGAGGTCGGACCGGCCAGCGTCTTCGAGCTGGTGGAGTACTTCCTCGGGCCGCAGCCGCCCGAGGCGCGCTCCGCGCGCGACCCAGGTCGGGCCGTGGCAGCCGCGGAGGCGGCCGGTCTCGACGTCGTGGATCTGCGGACGGCGTCGCTGCGCACCGAGTTCCACGACATCGGCGCCGTCGTCTACTTCCTGCGCAAGGTCGTCTGGATGGTGCCCGGCTTCACCGTCGAGGCGTACCGCGGCCGGCTGGCGGAACTGCACCGCCGGATCGAGGACGAGGGGCCCTTCGTGGCGACGACGACCCGCTTCCTGATCGAGGCGGTCCGTCATGAGGGACATGAGGGACATGAGGGACACGAGGGAACGGACAGGGAGCTCGGCGCCGGGCAGGCACCGGGCAGGCTTCGGGCCGGCTCCGGGCCCTCGGCGTCAAGGTGAGGCCTCCGGGATCGCTCCTGAGGGGGGGCGACACGCTATGGCGACTACTCGCCATTTTGGCCGCCCGCCGTCGGAAAAGCCTGGTGGCGGGCACCGGGCGCCGTAGCGCGCCGCTTTCGGAGCGTCATCCTGCTGCACGAGGGGGCCCACGATCCCTCACGAAGGGTTATGGTGGAACCCCCCCCTCGGGCCGGTCCGTATCCCCCCCCACGGACCGGCCCGTTTTCTGTCCCGGTCCGGTGGAGCGCCGGGACGGGGGCGGTCACCCGGCCCCGAGCCGACCCTCACCAGGCTCCCGGTCCAGCCCCGTACAGGCCCGGTCCCGGCGGCGTCCCGTGGAGTTCTGGTCCAGGCCAACCCCGGCCCAGGTCCAGGCCAGGTCCAGGCCGGCTCCGATCCGGTCCCGGTTCCCGCCGCGTCCCCGGGGCGTTCGCCCTCCGGCCCGGCGTGCCGCCGCTCCGTGCCGCTCCGACCGCGCCGCTCCCGTACGGGCTCTCCCGCCACCCCGTCCCGCCGGCCGGCCCGCACGCCCCGGGGCGTGGGCCGCGCGCGAGCCGGGCGCTCACAGCGCGTCAGCCCCGGGCGTCACGGAGTGTCAGCTCACCGGGTCAGCTCCGGCCGGCCCAGATGTTCGTGCCCGCGGTGTCCACCGCGAAGCCGTCGATCTCCGCCAGCTCCTCCGCGGACAGCTTCGGCGCCGCCAGCGCCGCGATGTTCTCCTCCAGCTGCCGGACGCCGGACGCGCCGATCAGCGCCGAGGTCATCCGCGGGTCACGCAGCACCCACGTCAGCGCGAGCTGCGCCAGCGACTGGTCCCTGCGCCGCGCGATCTCGTCCAGCCCGCGCAGCCGCCGCACCACGTCGTCCGAGAGCAGCCCGGGGTCGAGGGACTTGCCCTGGCTGGCCCGGGACCCCTCCGGAATGCCCTTCAGATACTTCCCGGTCAGCAGCCCCTGGGCGAGCGGCGCGAACGAGATGCACCCCATCCCCGCCGTCTCCAGCGTGTCCAGCAGCCCGTCGTCCTCCGTCCAGCGGTTGATCATCGAGTACGAGGGCTGGTGGATGAGGGCGGGCACCCCCATCTCCCTGAGCAGCGCCGCCGCCCGGGCCGTCTGCTCCGAGGTGTACGACGAGACCCCCACGTACAGCGCCTTCCCCTGCTGTACGGCGGAGGCCAGCGCCCCCATCGTCTCCTCCAGGGGAGTGTTCGCGTCGAAGCGGTGGGAGTAGAAGATGTCGACGTGGTCCAGGCCCATCCGCTTCAGGGAGGCGTCCAGCGACGACAGCAGATACTTACGGGAACCCCATTCGCCGTAGGGCCCGGGATGCATCAGATATCCGGCCTTGGTCGAAATGATGAGTTCATCCCGGTAGGCCGAGAAATCCTGCGCGAAGATCTTGCCGAAATTCAGCTCGGCGGATCCCGGAGGCGGTCCGTAGTTGTTCGCCAGGTCGAAGTGTGTGACACCGAGATCGAAGGCGCGGCGCAGGATCGCGCGCTGCGAATCGAGCCTCCGGTCGTCGCCGAAGTTGTGCCAGAGGCCGAGCGAGATCGCGGGCAGTTTCAGGCCACTGCGCCCGCTGCGGCGGTACTCCATGGCGTCGTAGCGGCCGTCGGCGGCGAGATAAGGGGGAGAATTGGTCATGCTTCCCTCCTTATCACGGACTTGTGACAGACCGGGTTGGGTGACCGCGCGGGGTCCGCAGTAATGTGACGGCTTCGGGGTCCCCGGGCCGGCCCCAGGATCCCGCCAGCGGACGCGCCGGTCCCCACGGAATCGAGAGGGTGGACTCAGTGAACGTGCGCGACCTGGTGTATCGGCTCTATGCGCGCCGGGTGGAAGGCCGCCTCGACCACGACCAGGTGCCGAAGCACATCGGCGTCATCCTGGACGGCAACCGCCGCTGGGCGAAGGCCGCGGGCGGCACGGCCGAACAGGGCCACGAGGCCGGTGCCAGCAAGATCCAGGAACTGCTCGGCTGGTGCTCCGAGACCAAGGTCGAGGTCGTCACCCTGTGGATGCTGTCCACGGACAACCTGGACCGTCCCCAGGAGCAGTTGGCCCCGCTCGTCTCCATCATCGAGAACGCGGTCCGTGACCTGGCGGCCGACGGCCGCTGGCGGGTGCACCACGTCGGCACGCTCGACCTGCTGCCCGCCCACACGCAGACCGTGCTCAAGGAGGCGGAACAGGCCACCGTCGGCAACCAGGGAATACTCGTCAACGTCGCCGTGGGCTACGGCGGCCGGCAGGAGATCGCCGACGCGGTCAGCTCCCTCCTGATGGATCACGCGAGCAAGGGCACCACCTTCGAGGAACTCGCCGAGATCGTCGACGTCGACCTGATCTCGTCCCATCTCTACACGCGCGGCCAGCCCGATCCCGACCTGGTCATCCGTACCAGCGGTGAACAGCGTCTCTCCGGCTTCATGCTCTGGCAGAGCGCCCATTCGGAGTACTACTTCTGTGAAGTGTTCTGGCCGGCGTTCCGCAAGGTCGACTTCCTCCGCGCCCTGCGTGACTACGCCGCGCGCCACCGGCGCTACGGCACCTGAGCCCCCGCCCCTTCCCCCTCTTTTCCCTCTGTCTCCCCCCTCCTTCCCTCTCGCCGCTTCCGCGTCTCTCCCCGCACGGAGTAAGTCCCACAAGGCCCCGCACGGCTTCCGGGGCGCGGCTCACGCCCACGCCCGGCCCGGTCGCGGCACCGTTTCGGCCAGGTGCCGCCGCCGTCCCGGCGCGTCCCGCCCGGCCCCCGGCCCCGGCTCCGCCGGCCATCGGCCCAGGGTGCTTCACCCACGGTTCACCTACCGTCCGCCGTATGCCGTGGCATGGCGGCGCGTGTTCGAGGGAATACCTCCTCCAGGTCGATGTCCGAAAAGACAGGTCCGTGGACATCGCATCTCAGCGGACGGCATGGGGCCGTCCGCCCGGGAGGCCCTTTGCACCAGGACGACCGTGCGCCTCGTCGTACGGGCGACATGGAGGGCCGGAGCTCGGCCCGCGCATGGGGCCCGAGCCCGGCCCACCCGCCCGCGACGCCGTCGCAACCCCGACCTCATCCGAGGGGGTACGTCCTTCCGTGGTGACCAGCACAAAGCGCCGCATGCCCGACAGGCGCACCTACGTTCTCGACACCAGCGTCCTGCTGGCCGATCCGAATGCCATGTACCGCTTCGAGGAGCACGAGGTAGTGCTCCCCATCGTGGTGATCACGGAGTTGGAGGCCAAGAGGCACCATCCGGAACTCGGGTACTTCGCCCGGCAGGCGCTGCGCCTGCTGGACGACTTCCGTATCCGTTTCGGCCGTCTCGACGCCCCGATCCCGCTGGGCGATCTGGGCGGCACGCTGCGCGTCGAGCTCAACCACTCAGATCCCGGCATCCTGCCCGCCGGCTTCCGACTGGGGGACAACGACTCACGGATCCTCGCGGTCGCGCGCAACCTCCAGGCCGAGGGGTACGACGTCACGGTCGTCTCCAAGGACCTGCCGCTGCGCATCAAGGCGTCGTCGGTCGGTCTCCTCGCCGAGGAGTACCGCGCCGAACTCGCCATCACCGACGCCTCGGGCTGGACGGGGATGAGCGAAGTGACGCTCGCCGCCGACCAGGTGGACCTCCTCTTCAGCGAGGAGACCCTCTACGTGCCCGAGGTGGGCGACCTGCCGGTGCACACCGGACTGGTGCTCCAGTCCGAGCGCGGCAAGGCGCTCGGCCGGGTCACCTCCGACGGCAACGTCCGGCTCGTACGGGGCGACCGTGAGGCCTTCGGGCTGCACGGCCGCAGCGCCGAGCAGCGCATCGCCCTCGACCTCCTCCTCGACCCGGAGGTCGGGATCGTCTCGATGGGCGGCCGGGCGGGTACCGGCAAGTCGGCGCTGGCCCTCTGCGCGGGCCTGGAGGCGGTCCTGGAGCGCAGGCAGCACCAGAAGGTGATGGTCTTCCGGCCGCTGTACGCGGTCGGCGGCCAGGAGCTGGGCTATCTGCCCGGCTCGGAGGCCGAGAAGATGAGCCCCTGGGCGCAGGCGGTCTTCGACACCCTCTCGGCCGTCGCCGGCCGGGACGTGATCGAGGAGGTGCTGGGGCGCGGCATGCTGGAGGTGCTGCCGCTCACGCACATCCGCGGCCGGTCCCTGCACGACGCGTTCGTCATCGTCGACGAGGCCCAGTCACTGGAACGGAATGTCCTGCTGACCGTTCTGTCCCGGATCGGGGCCAATTCCCGCGTGGTGCTCACGCATGACGTCGCGCAGCGCGACAACTTGCGGGTGGGGCGGTACGACGGAATTGTCGCCGTTGTCGAGAAACTCAAGGGGCATCCGCTCTTCGCGCACGTCACGCTCACCCGCTCCGAGCGTTCGCAGATCGCCGCGCTCGTGACCGAAATGCTGGAGGACGGCCAGATCTGACCTCGTATCACCGCACTTGGCGCCGCCCGGCGAAGCCGAAAGAGCTTAGCCGGGCGGCGTTGTGCCGCGCCCCTGTTTCCCTGAAACTCCTGGGGCGAACGTGGTGTGAGCTTTCCCACCCGACGGGGAATTGCCTCCCGGTGCCGCCTTCCGGCAGAGTCTTGCTTCCGTCAGGCCCCGCATGCGGCACACGCGCACCAACAGGGTGCGGTTCCATACAACTCCAAAGCTGCCGCCGCATGCCGCCCGCGCACCACGCGGCACTCCCCGCAGGGGGATTGCCCACCGGGCCCGTGTCTCCCGTGACGCATGTTGTACGGAGACCAGTGCCAGGGGCACGATCGCGTCCGCGAGGTCACGTGTGCGGGCGACGCTGGAAGGACACCGTGTGAGCCGGATCTCGGTCCGGGGATTTGCCGTGGCTTCTGCCACTGCGGTCACCACCGTCGGCGCTGTGGTGGGTGTTGCCTCGGGCGACCCCCAGACCTCGACCGATAATTTCGAGGCGACCGCAGCGGACATGACGCTCCTCGCAGACATCCCCGCGGGTCAGCAGGCCCAGGTGCAGACCGCGTCGCTGACTCAGCAGGCGGACGCCCAGGCTGCCGCCGCCGACACCACGGCCCGGAAGTCCGCCGAGGAGTCGGCTCGTATCCAGGCCGCGCAGGACGCCAAGGACAAGAAGCAGGCCGCCGACGACAAGGTCGAGGCGGAGAAGAAGGCTGCCGCCGAAAAGAAGAAGAAGGACGACGCCGAGCGCGCGAGCCGCGACGCGACGCGTTCCACTTCCGCTTCCGGCTCCTTCCCGCAGCAGAGCTCCTACACGGTCGCCGAGGTCCAGTCGATCGCCCGGTCCATCGTCCCGGCGGACCAGTTCCAGTGCTTCAGCAACATCGTGAACCACGAGTCCACCTGGAACTACAAGGCGCAGAACCCGTCTTCGGGCGCGTACGGCCTGGTCCAGGCGCTCCCCGGGTCCAAGATGTCGTCGGCGGGCGCCGACTGGCAGACCAACCCGGCCACCCAGATCAAGTGGGGCCTGAACTACATGAACGAGCGCTACGACAGCCCCTGTGGCGCGTGGTCGTTCTGGCAGGCCAACAACTGGTACTAGCCGTACCGGACGAGTGACACCCGGCTTCCTCGCCGGTGCTCGTCCCGCTCAACCCCGGGAAGCCCCCCGCCGTCCTACGGTGGGGGGCTTCTCCCCTGTACGGTCGTAGCGAGCAGGCTCCGGGGAGTGGGCGTGGAGAGCAAGACAGGGGGAAGCGGAAGCTTCATGTCAAGACTGCCAGAGTGGCTCGGGCAGGTGGGTGCGGAACTGACCCGCCTGGGCGAACGCCTCGACCAGCGCCGGGCGGAGGCCGAGGCCGAGCCCGGCATCGACGCGGGGACCGGGAACGGGAGCGGGACCACGGCCGACGCGCGGGCCGCGGCCGATGCGCGGGCCGTGGCCGGGTCCGTACGGGACGATGCCCCGCCGCCTCCCGCGCACGCGCCCTCCGCCGCGCCCGCCCCCGTCACGGCCGCCGCTCCGGAGCCCGTTCCCGCGCCGCCGCCCGTTCCCGTCGTGCCCCCCGTGGAGCGCCACCCCGCCACCGCCATCCCCTGGGGCATGCGCGTCGCGGGCGAGGCGGCCTGGCGGCTGCTGGTACTGGGCGGGCTGCTCTGGGCACTGATGCACGTCATCAGTGCCCTGCAACTCGTCGTGATGGCCTTCGTCGTCGCGCTGCTGATCACCGCGCTGCTCCAGCCGACCGTCGCCTGGCTCAGGCGGTACGGAATGCCCCGCGGGCTGGCCACCGCGCTCACCGCGATCTCCGGATTCGTGCTGATGGGGCTGGTCGGCTGGTTCGTGGTGTGGCAGGTCATGGAGAACATCGACGATCTCTCCAACCGGGTCACGGACGGCATCAACGAACTGAAGCGCTGGCTGCTCGACAGCCCCTTCCATGTGACGGAAGACCAGATCAACGGCATCGCGAAGACCTTGAGCGATGCCGTCGGCTCCAACACCGAGGCGATCACCTCCGTCGGTCTCCAGGGCGTCGCCGTCATCGTCGAGCTGCTGACCGGCGTGTTCCTCGCCGTCTTCTCGACGCTCTTCCTGCTGTACGACGGCCGCACGATCTGGAACTGGTCGCTCAAGCTCGTCCCCGCCGCGGCCCGGGAGGGGGTCGCCGGCGCCGGACCACGCGCCTGGAACACCCTCACCGCGTATGTGCGGGGCACGGTCCTGGTGGCGCTGATCGACGCGATCTTCATCGGTCTGGGGATCTACTTCCTCAACGTCCCGCTCGCGGTGCCGCTCGCCGTCATCATCTTCCTGGGCGCGTTCATCCCGCTGGTCGGCGCGGTCATCTCGGGCGCGCTGGCCGTGGTCGTGGCGCTGGTCACGCAGGACGTCTTCACCGCGCTGATGGTGCTGCTCGTCGTGCTCGGGGTGCAGCAGATCGAGGGCCATGTGCTGCAGCCCTTCATCCTGGGCCGGGCTGTACGGGTGCACGCGCTGGCCGTCGTCCTCGCCGTCGCCGTCGGCGGTCTGGTGGCGGGCATCGGCGGGGCGGTGGTGGCGGTGCCGCTGGTGGCGGTCACCAACACGGTCGTCGGCTATCTCCGTGCGTACAGCCAGGAGCAGGAACTGAGGAACACGCCCCCGCCGCACGGCGCGACGGCCTACGGCATCGCGCCGACGCCCGCTCCGGCCGGCGCGGTGGCAGGGACCGCGGCCGGGGCCCCGGAGCCCTCCGGCGAGCCGTCCCGGCCCGCCCGGTCCACCCCGCCGCCGCCCTCGGCCTCCCCCGCCGTGGCGGAAGGGGGAGACGGCCAGGGATGATCTCCGAGCCGGAGTTAACAGGCGAGGACGACGACGCCGGACAGGGAACGCGCGGCGGACAGGGAACGCGCGGCGGACAGGGGACGTGGGGCGGGCAGGGGACGTGGGGCGGGCAGGGGACGTGGGGCGGGCACGCGGCCGTCGGCGCGCCCGGCCCGTACGGTACGGAGAGCGGCCCGGCCCCCACCGGGGTGCCGCCGCGTCACCGGCCGCCCTGGCTGTGGGCGTTCGGCGGCGCGCTGGCCGCCTCCGCGCTCTGGGCGGGCGGCCTCTTCGCGTACCGGCTGACCGGACCCGACCTGCGGGGGTACGAGGTGACGCGCGACCTCTGCGACGCCGCCGAGCTGGCCGCGCTCACCGCGGCCGTCGGCCCGAAGCAGCGGCCGACGGCCGACACGGACCGGCACCCCGCGGTCGACCGGGCCGTATGCCGGGTCGAACTCGGGGAGACGGAGCCGGCCGACGGCGAGGGCGGGGAGGGGGACGGGCGGGACCGGCCCGGGGTCACGGCCGAGGCCGTCATCAGATACACGCTGCACAAGGAGACCGACCCGGGGCCCGAGTTCGAGGCCGAGTCGGCGGCGCCCGCCTTCGACGGCACCGGGCCCGCGGCCTCGAAGCGGATCCCGGACCTGGGCGACCAGGCGTTCCTGGTGAGGACCGCGTACAACGGGGACGCGGAGCTGCGTGTCCTGGACGGGGCCGCCGCGTTCGAGATCGAGGTCTACGGGATGACCTACTCCTCGGTCGATCCCACGACCGGTCAGTTCATGGACATGGAGCCGCTCGACCTCGCCGCGCTGGAACCCGGTCTGATCGAGGACATGCGGGCCCTGATGGCCGCCCTCAAGAAGTGAGAGGCGCCCCGCGCCGGACCCGCACGGTCCGGCGCGACACGGCTCCACCCTGTCCGGTCGGGGGACCGGTCACGCGGTGACGGTCTCCGCGGTGACGGGCTCCGCGAGGACGGCCTCGGCGTCGAGGGTCGTACCGACGGCCTGGATCACCGCGGCGATCTTGAAGGCCTCCTGGACCGTCTCACGGTCCATGCCCGCCGCGCGCAGCACCTGCTCGTGCGAGTCGAGGCACTGGCCGCAGCCGTTGATGGCGGAGACGGCGAGCGACCACAGCTCGAAGTCGTCCTTCTCCACGCCCGGCCTGCCGATCACGTTCATCCGCAGCCCGGCGCGGAGCGTCCCGTACTCCGGGTCCGACAGCAGGTGCCGGGTCCGGTAGAAGACGTTGTTCATCGCCATGATCGCGGCGGCCGACTTGGCGGCCGTGTACGCCTCGGCGCTCAGGTTCTCCCTGGCCTCCGGCTCCAGTTCGCGCAGCACCCGCGCGGAGCGCGAGGCGATCGCGCACGCCAGCACCGTGCCCCAGAGGCGCTGCGGGGACAGCTCGCTGTTGCCGATGACCGAACCGAGGTTCAGCTTCAGGTCCTTGGCGTAGTCCGGCAGCGCCGACTTCAGCTCATCGAGTGACATCGCGGCTCACTCGCCCGACAGGAGCTTGACGGGGTCGAGGGTGTTCTCGCCCTTGTTCCAGTTGCACGGGCACAGCTCGTCGGTCTGGAGCGCGTCCAGCACCCGCAGGACCTCCTTGGGGTTACGGCCCACGGAACCGGCGGTCACCATCGTGAACTGGATCTCGTTGTTCGGGTCGACGATGAAGACCGCGCGCTGCGCGAAGCCGTCCTCGCCCTCGATGCCCAGGGCGCGCATCAGCTCGTGCTTGGAGTCCGCGAGCATCGGGAAGGGCAGGTCGGTCAGGTCCGGGTGGTCCTTGCGCCAGGCGTGGTGCACGAACTCGGAGTCGCCGGAGAAGCCGAGGATCTGGGCGTCGCGGTCGGCGAACTCGTCGTTCAGCCGGCCGAAGGCCGCGATCTCCGTCGGGCACACGAAGGTGAAGTCCTTGGGCCACGCGAAGACGACGCGCCACTTGCCTTCGTACGTCTTGTTGTCGATCGTCGCGAACTCCTTGCCGCTCTCCAGCGAGACGCAGGCGGTCAGTTCGTACGAGGGGAACTTGTCACCAACAGTGAGCACGCGCTCTCCTTGCGAGGGAGGAAAGTACCTTTTGGGGCTTTCCAAGGGGGGTTGGGCGTTCACTGATGGTTGCACATACAGTATTGATCACAGAAATAGCCAGACTTGGTCGGCGTGATCGGAGGTACCTATCAGTGGCCGTCGTACCGGCTCCCCAGCGGGGCAGACAGCCCAGCCTGGCCCAGTTGCGCGCCTTCGCGGCCGTCGCCGAACACCTTCACTTCCGCGACGCCGCCGCCGCGATCGGCATGAGCCAGCCCGCGCTCTCCGGCGCCGTCTCGGCGCTGGAGGAGGTGCTCGGCGTCCAGCTCGTGGAGCGTACGACCCGTAAGGTGCTGCTCTCCCCGGCGGGTGAACGGCTCGCGGAACGCGCCGCGGCCGTGCTGCGGGCGGTGGGCGCGCTGCTGGACGAGGCGGCGGGCGCCCGGGCGCCCTTCACCGGGATACTACGGCTCGGGGTGATCCCCACCGTGGCGCCGTACCTGCTGCCCGCCGTGCTCCGGCTGGCACAGGAGCGCTACCCGGAGCTGGACCTCCAGGTGCACGAGGAGCAGACCGCGTCCCTGCTGGACGGGCTGGCCGCGGGCCGGCTGGACCTGCTGCTGCTCGCCGTGCCGCTCGGCCAGCCGACCGTCACCGAACTGCCCCTGTTCGACGAGGACTTCGTGCTCGTCACGCAGGACGGCCACCCGCTGGCGGGCCGCCGTGACCTGCCTCGCGACGCGCTGCGCGAGCTGCCGCTCCTGCTCCTGGACGAGGGCCACTGCCTGCGCGACCAGGCCCTCGACATCTGTCGGGAGGCGGGCCGCACCGACGGCATTCCCGCGACGACCACCGCGGCGGGCCTCTCCACCCTGGTCCAACTCGTCGCGGGCGGCCTGGGCGTGACCCTCCTGCCCCGTACGGCCGTCCGCGTCGAGACCGGCCGCGGCGGCCGGCTGGCCACGGCCCGCTTCGAGGCCCCGGCCCCGTCCCGCCGTATCGCCCTGGCCATGCGCACCGGCGCGGCCCGCGGTGAGGAGTTCGCGGCGTTCGCCCAGGCGCTGCGGGAGGCGCTGCGGGACCTTCCGGTACGGGTGGCGGCGCCCCGGTCCGCGCCCGTACCCGCGCACAGGCCCGTGCCCCGACCCGGGGCGGACGCCGTCACTCGTCGCGCGGGGCCTCCGGCCGGGTGAACCGCCACAGCGCCGGCAGGGTGGCCCCCGTCACGAGGAGGACGATTCCCGCGCCCGCCCCGGCGAAGGGCAGTGGAGTCCACCAGTCGGTGTACGGCTTGCCGAGCAGCTTCAGCATGAGGACGCCCAGGGCCAGCCCGCCCACTGCCGCAAGTACGGTGCCGATCGCCACCGGGACGGCCGCCTGCCAGAGCACCGACCGGGCGAGTGTGGACCGACGGGTGCCGAAGGCGGTCAGGACCGACAGCAGGTGTCTGCGCTCGCGCAGCTGCTCGATCTGGGCGACCAGCATGCTCAGGGCGATCACCGCCAGCGTGGCCGTACCGGCGACGAGCAGGCCCCTCCGGACGCTGTCGAACGCCTTCTCGCGCTCGACCACCCTGCCGCCCGACACCTGCAGCGACAGGTCCACCCGGGCGGCGGCGTCCCGGACCCGCTCCTCGGCGGCGGGGCTCCGGTCGGTCATCCGGAGGATCGCGATGGTCCACCCGTCGGTCAGCAGCTCCGGGCGGACCGCCGCCGGGGTGGCGAGGATGCCGGTGTCCGGGGCGCCGTGCGGGCCGGGCAGGGCCCTGACCGTACGGGCCGACGCGGGCAGGGTCCACAGCAGCGGCTTCGCCCCGTCATCCCCGGACAGGGCGGAGAGGTCGACCGGCCTGCCGGGGCGGGCCGTCTCGTCGGTCCAGTCGTTCTGCTCCTCGTTCCCCGGGATGTGCGCGACGAAGGTGTCCCCGTCGCGGCAGGACGGCAGCGCCGCGAGCCCGCGCAGGGCGGCGCAGGAGGCGACCGTCAGGCTGGTGGTCGGCTGGATCGCGCCCTCCGCCACGGGTCCCGGCCTGACCGCGTACGTCTCGGTGGTGGCGAGGACCGTCCCGACCCCGGGCAGGGCCCCGAGGCGGTCGGTCAGCCGGGCGGCCAGCGCCGGATCGCCGTACGGCGCCTCGACCCGCAGACGCGGACCGGCCGCGTCCTCGCGGGCGGTGCGGAACTCCTGCTGGACGCCCGCGAACAGCATCTGCAGGGCGATGGCGCCCGCGACCGCGACGGTGATCCCGCTCACCGCGCGCGTCGCCGCGCCGCCGCTGAACTGGAGCGCGCGCACGGCGAGCTGCCAGGACACGGGGCCGCCGCGCAGCCGGGCCACCGCGGCCTCCACCAGCCAGGGCAGCAGCGTGGTCAGTCCGACGAGCAGCAGGGCGGCCCCGGCCGCGACCGGATAGGGATCGACGTACGGGGCGTCGCCGGGCGGCCGCGCTCTCTCGCCGACGGCGCGGATCCCGAGCAGCAGGGCGAGACCGGCGGCGAGGCAGAGCAGCCGCCACCCGAACCGCCGCCCGCGGGGCGCGCCGTCCCGTACGACGCCCAGCGGCTCGATGGTGACCGCGCGCAGCGCGACGAGCGTCACGGCGACGGCCAGCGCCGGTACGGCCACCACGATCAGCGCGGCGACCGCCGGCACGGGCACGAGATCGGCGGGGAACGCGCTGAGGTTCCACACCTGGATCCCGCCCGCGATCGGTCGCAGCGCGAGGAAGAGCGCGCCGCCGGTCAGCAGCCCGAGAACCGCTCCGAACAGGGCCTCCCCGGCGGCGATCCACCGCGTCGTCCCGATGTCCGCGCCCACCAGCCGCAGCGCGGCGAGCCTGCGGTCCCGGCGCTCGCCGCCGAAGCGCACGGCGGTGGCGATGAAGACGGTCACCGGCACCAGCAGGACGACACAGACGAGGGTGACCAGCACCACCAGCGCCGGGTCCAGCGGCTCCGTGAAGGAGGGGTGGCCGTAACCGGCGGTCCGGTTGCCGCCCCTGGCCGGGGTGAGGGTGTCGCTGCCCGCGTAGAGGGCGAGTTCGGCCGGGTCGCTCAGGCCGCGGTCTCCGATGGTCCCGACGACCCGGTGGCCGAGCCGCTCCTTCAGCCGTGCCCCGCCGGGCGAGCCGAGGAGTTCCCGCAGGGCGGGGGAGACCACCATCTCGCCGGGGCCCGGCAGTTCGGCGACGCCGGGCGGTCTCGGCGGGTGGTCGCCGTCGGGGCGGAGCAGTGCGCCGCGGACGGTGTCGCCCTGGTACTCGGTGGAGATGTCGAGGTGGACGAGGGTCGTGTCCGAGCGCGGGACCGGGCCGGTGGCCAGGACGCCGGTGGCGGTGCGCGCCGCCTCGCGCTCCGCCCGCGCGCCGATCACCTGCGGTACGGACGCGGCGAAGAGGAGCAGGGTGACCCCGAGACCGACGCCGAGCGCGGTGAGGACCGTACGGGTCCACCCCTCGCGGCCGCCCGCCGTGGCGAACCGTACGCCCAGCGCGAGGTCGCGCGCCCGCCGGACGAGGCGGCCGGGCGGCCGCACGGGCACGGCGGGCGGGGCGTCCGCGGGCGGGGCGTCCGCGGGCGGGGCGTCCGGGGGTGCGGCGGGGGCGGGGTGCTTCACGGGGCCGGGACCAGGTCGTTCCCCACCGTCTGTGCGTCGTGTTCCGGGTCGCGTGCCCGGCCGTCGCGTACGACGACCTCGCGGTCCGAGTACGCCGCCACCCGCGGCTCGTGCGTGACCAGGACGACGGCCGCGCCGGTGGACCGCGCCGCCGCGCTCAGCAGCTCCATCACCCGCTCGCCGTTGAGGGAGTCCAGCGCGCCGGTCGGCTCGTCCGCGAAGACCACCCGGGGCGAGGTGACCAGGGAGCGGGCGACCGCGACGCGCTGGCCCTGCCCGCCGGAGACCTCGCCGGGCCGCTTCGCCGCCAGGTCCGCGACCTCCAGCCGCTCCAGCCACTCCAGCGCGGCGCGCTCCGCGGCCCTGCGCCGGGCACCGGCCAGCCGTAGCGGCAGCGCCACGTTCTCCACGCAGGTCAGCTCCGGCACGAGCCGGCCGAACTGGAACACGAAGCCGAACTCGGTACGGCGCAGGGCGGAGCGCTCGGCGTCCGGCAGCGCGGTCAGGTCCCGGCCCCGGTAGGTGAGCGTGCCCGCGTCGGGCCGGGCGATCCCGGCGAGGCAGTGCAGCAGGGTCGACTTGCCGGAGCCCGACGGGCCCAGGACGGCGACGACCTCACCGGCGCGCAGCGAGAACGCCGCGCCGTCGAGGGCGCGGGTGGCGCCGTACGCCTTGTGCAGGCCGCGGGCGAGGAGCAGGGGGCCCGCGGGGGCGGGCGTCACGGCCGGACCTCCGTGGCGAGCCGGTCCAGCCGCGCCGTGACCAGTTCGAGCCAGCGCAGATCGGCTTCGAGGTGGAAGAGCGCGTGGTCGCAGATGAGCTGGTCGGCGAAGTCGCCGTCGCGCTTGCGGGCGGTCAGGTCGCGCATCATCCGCAGGTGCTCGGCGCGCTGGGTGTCGAGCAGGCTCGCGGCGCTGCGTCCGGTGAGCAGCGCGATGACGACCTTCGTGTAGAGGGTCGACTGGAGGTACGGCTGCGGGCTCTCCGGCTGTGCGAGCCACGCCTCCACATCGGTGACGCCGGCGTCGGTGATCGCGTACCGCTTGCGCTCGGGACCGCCCCCGCTCTCGACGCCGTCGACGGCGACGAGCCCGTTCTTCAGCAGCCGGGACATGGTCGAGTAGACCTGTCCGTAGTGGAGGGGGCGGTCCTGGCCGAACTGGTCGTCGAAGGCGCGCTTCAGGTCGTAACCGTGGCGCGGGCCCGATTCCAGGAGCCCGAGGAGCGTGTGACCGATGGACATGGGCCGCACTCTACTCGCTGTGTATAGAGCGGTTCGCATGGTACGGCGAACCGTTCATGGCGCGGTACGGCACGCTCCTCGGGGCCTCGCCTCCGGGGCCGCTCCTCGCGGCCTCGGCCTCGGCGTCGCTACTCGGGGTCTCCCGGCTCCTGCCGCGCCTTGGGCGGCCGGCCCCGACGAGGGATGGGGGCCGCGTTGCCCGGGAGCCGGCCCGCGTCACCCAGGGCGCGGCGGAGCAGGAACTCGATCTGCGCGTTGGCGCTGCGCAGTTCGTCGGAGGCCCAGCGCGCGAGCGCGTCGTACACCGTCGGGTCCAGCCGGAGCAGCACCTGCTTCCGCTCCGCCCGGCCGCCACCCGGCCGCCGGCCCGGTGCCCGGCCGGGCGCGGGTTCGGGGGGACCGCCCTGGTCGGGTCCCTGCTCGGCCGTGGTCACTGGTAGAGCGTGCCCGTGTTCACGACCGGCTGCGCGGCGCGGTCCCCGCAGAGCACGACCAGGAGATTGCTCACCATCGCCGCCTTGCGCTCCGAGTCCAGCTCGACGATGTCCTGTTCGGTGAGCCGGTTCAGGGCCGCCTCGACCATGCCGACCGCCCCGTCCACGATCAGCCGCCGGGCCGCGACGACGGCGCCCGCCTGCTGGCGCTGGAGCATCGCCGAGGCGATCTCGGGCGCGTACGCGAGATGCGTGAAGCGGGACTCGATGATCTGGACGCCGGCCGCCTCCACCCGGGCGTGCAGTTCGACGGCGAGCTTCTCGGTGATCTCCTCGGCGTTGCCGCGCAGCGAGAGCCCGGCCTCCTCGTGGGCGTCGTACGGGTACTCGATGGCGATGTGGCGTACGGCCGCCTCGGTCTGGGTGGAGACGAACTCCAGGAAGTTGTCGACCTCGAAGGTGGCCCGCGCGGTGTCCTCGACCTTCCAGACCACGACCGCCGCCAGCTCGATCGGGTTGCCGTACGCGTCGTTGACCTTGAGGACGGCCGTCTCGTGGTTCCGTACCCGCGTCGAGATCTGGGTGCGCGAGGTCAGCGGGTTCACCCAGCGCAGTCCGTCCGTACGGATCGTGCCGCGGTAGCGCCCGAAGAGCTGGACGACCCGGGCCTCGCCCGGCGCGACCATGTTCAGCCCGCTCATCGCGAAGAACGCGGCGATCGCGACCAGCACGCCGAGGATGATCAGCAGCGCCTTCGCCCCGCCGGAGTCGACCGTGGCGCCCGCGACGACGAGGGCCGCGCCGGCGACGACGCCGAGCAGTCCGAGGAGGAGCGCGAGCCCGCCGCCGATGCTGTGCGCCGCGAACTCCCGTACCTGTGGCTCGGGAATCTCCGGTGCGCCGTCGACGGCGGCCGCGGTGTCCCGCGCGCCGGTTGTGCCGGTACTTGTGCTGGTGGAGGCCATATTCGTTCCCCGTTTCCGATCCGTCCCGCCAAGGGGCGGTGGCTAGCAATGTGATTACACATTATCGGATGCGGCAACCCTTTGGCACTCCTGGGAGTCGGTTCCATTGAGGTAGGTGCTGATTGTCACGCCCCAAAAGACCGGATCGGTTGGCCTTTGTCACAGGTGCCGGTGTTAGCTTTCTGAGCTGATTCGGGCGGGGGAGCGCCGCGAACGGATCCGGACGGGTGACCTGACACGAGAGCGGAGCGACACGGCGATGGGCCGAGCGGACGAGAGACGAGCCCGGCAGCGGGACGCGCGCCGGACGGGCCGGACGGACCGGAAGGGCGGCATACGCCGGCTCTTCACAGTGAAGAAGCTCCTCGGCACCTTCTTCGTCCTCTGCCTGCTCGGCATGGGCGGACTGTTCGTGCTCTATCTGGTGGTCCCGGTGCCGAACGCCAACGCGCAGGCCGAGATGCAGAGCAACGTCTACAAGTACAGCGACGGCACGATCCTCGCCCGTACGGGGCAGGTCAACCGCGAGATCGTCGGCCTGGACAAGATCCCCAAGCAGGTCCAGCACACCTTCGTCGCCGCCGAGAACAAGTCCTTCTACCGGGACAACGGCATCGACCTGAAGGGCACGGCGCGCGGCGTCGTCAACACGCTCCGCGGCAAGGGCAAGCAGGGCGGCTCGACCATCACCCAGCAGTACGTCAAGAACTACTACCTCAACCAGGACCAGACGATCACCCGCAAGCTCAAGGAGCTGGTGATCTCCCTGAAGGTGGACCGGCAGAAGGATAAGGACGAGATCCTCGCCGGCTACATCAACACCAGCTACTACGGGCGCGACGCGTACGGCATCCAGGCCGCGGCCCAGGCGTACTACGGCATCGACGCGTCGAAGCTGAACGTGGCGCAGGGCGCGTACCTCGCCGCGCTGCTCCAGGCCCCCAGCCAGTACAACTGGTCCGAGGCCACCGAGAAGGGCAAGCGGCTCGTCACCCAGCGGTGGAACTACGTACTCGACAACATGGTCGAGCAGCGCTGGCTGGACGCCTCCGAGCGCGCCGGGCTGAAGTTCCCCGTACCGCGGGAGCCCAAGGCGGCCCCGGGCATGGAGGGCCAGACGGGGTATCTCGTCGAGGCGGCGCAGGACGAACTGGCGCGCCAGGGCGTCGACAAGGCGGAGATCGCCCAGGGCGGCTGGACGATCACCCTCAACATCGACAGGAAGCGGCAGCAGTCCCTGGTCAAGGCGGTCGACCGGGAGCTGGAGTCCAAGATCGACCGCAAGAAGAACACGACGGACGCGACGGTCCAGGCCGGCGCGACCTCCGTCGATCCGAAGACCGGGCACGTGGTGGCGCTCTACGGCGGCGTGGGCGCCACCGAGCACTGGATATCCAACGCCACCCGCTCGGACTACCAGCCGGCCTCGACGTTCAAGCCGGTCGTGTTCGCCTCCGCGCTGGAGAACGGCTCGGAGACCCAGGACGGCCGGAAGATCGACACGGCCACCCGGTACGACGGCACCAGCAAACGGCCGGTCGTGGGCAGCGACACCCCGTTCGCCCCGGAGAACGAGGACGACCGGAGCTACGGGAACATCAGCGTCCAGAAGGCGATGGACCAGTCCGTCAACTCGGTCTTCGCGCAGATGGTCGTGGACGTCGGGCCCGCCGCCGTCAAGCAGACCGCGCTGTCGATGGGCATGCGGGACAAGGGCTTCCCGGAACGGCCCGCCATCACCCTCGGCACGATGAACGCCTCCACCTGGGACATGGCCGGGGTGTACGCGACGCTCGACAACCACGGCAAGAAGATCACGCCGTCGATCGTGAAGTCCGCCGAGCACAAGGACCGTACGGCCGAGATCGCCGACCCGGTCGGCACCCAGGTCGTCGCCCGCGAGACGGCCGACACCGTCACCCATGTCCTCCAGGACGTGGTCGACAACGGTTCGGGCCGCGCGGCCGACACCACGGACTACGACGCGGCGGGCAAGACCGGCACCTCCGAGAACAACAAGTCCGCGTGGTTCGCCGGATACACGCCCCAGCTCACCACGGTCGTGGCGCTCTTCGGGGAGTCCACCAAGGACGGCGGCGGCCAGGTCAGCCTCACCGGCACGGCCAACTCGGGCCGGGCCAACGGCGGCGGCTTCCCCGCCAGGATCTGGGCGGACTACACGCGCGGCGCGCTGAACGGCGGCTCCGACGCGCGGTTCGACCTGGACGTCACGGAGCCCGTCAAGCCGACGCCGACGGTGGAGCCGACCACCCCGACGCCGACGCCCACACCGAGCACGGAGCCCTCGAAGTCGGAGACCACCTCGCCGGAGCCCGAGCCGTCCGACACGACGAGCGAGCCGGGGACCCCGGACCCGCCCACCACCTCACCGAGCTTCCCGGAGCCCAGCGACGACGTGACCCCCACCGACGGCGGCGATCCGAGCGGTGGCTTCCCGGGTGACGGTCCGACCACGTCGAGACGGCCGCTGCTGGGGCAGTAGCGGCGACGCGGCAGTAGCGGCGGCACGGCCGAGCACGGGCGGGGGGCGGACACCTGGAGGTGTCCGCCCCCCCGCCCGCACTCCCGCGTACGCTCAGCCGCCGTTCACCTTCTTGGCGATCCGGTCGCCGATCTTCTTGTCGATGTTCCGCCAGTACTGCAGCGCCCGCTCCACCACCGGCCGCGACACCCCCTGCGCGAGATGTCCGCTGACGTTCCCCACCAGCCGGTCGCGCTGCGCGTCGTCGAACACCTGGCGCACCATCGTGCCGGGCTGGCCCCAGTCGTCGTCCTCGGCGTGGAGCTTGTACGCCTCGCGCACCATCTCGCCCGCCGAGGCCCACCCGGCGGGGTCTCCGAACCGTGTCACGTCGGCCGCCGGGCCGCCGTACGAGTTCGGCGCGTACGGCATGGCCGCACGGGACGGCTCGTACCGCATCGGACCGTCCTTGGCGTACGAGTGCACCGGCACGTGCGCCCGGTTGGGCGGCAGCTGGCTGTAGTTGGGGCCGATCCGGTAGCGGTGCGTGTCCGGGTACGAGAAGAGCCGCCCGAGGAGCATCTTGTCCGGGGACGGGCCGATGCCGGGCACCAGGTTCGACGGCTCGAACGCGGCCTGCTCGATGTGGACGAAGAAGTTGTCCGGGTTCCGGTCGAGGGTCATCCGGCCGACGTCGATCAGCGGGTAGTCGCCGTGCGGCCACACCTTCGTCAGGTCGAACGGGTTGAAGCGGTAGTCGGCCGCGTCCTCGAACGGCATGATCTGGACCTTGAGGCTCCAGGTCGGCGCGTTCCCCGACTCGATCGACTCGTGCAGGTCCCTGCGGTGGTGGTCGCCGTCCGAGCCGGCCATCGCGTCCGCCTCGGCCTGCGGGAGGTAGTCGATGCCCTGGTCGGTCTTGAAGTGGTACTTCACCCAGAACCGCTCGCCCGCCCCGTTCACCCACATATAGGTGTGCGAGCTGTAGCCGTTCATGTGCCGGAACGACTTCGGGATGCCCCGGTCGCCCATCAGCCAGGTCACCTGGTGCGCGGACTCGGGGGAGAGGGTCCAGAAGTCCCACTGCATGTCGTTGCTGCGCAGCCCGGTCGCCGGGTGGCGTTTCTGCGAGCGGATGAAGTCCTGGAACTTGATCGGGTCGCGTACGAAGAAGACCGGCGTGTTGTTGCCGACCATGTCGTAATTGCCGTGCTCCGTATAGAACTTCAGTGCGAAACCGCGCGGGTCGCGCCAGGTGTCGGGCGACCCCAGCTCACCGGCGACGGTGGAGAAGCGGGCCAGCATCTCCGTACGCCGGCCGGGCTGGAAGAGGTCGGCCTTGGTGAACTGGCTGACATCGTTCGTCACTTCGAAGAAGCCGTACGCGCCGGCGCCCTTGGCGTGCACCACCCGCTCGGGGACCCGTTCGCGGTTGAACTGGGCCATCTTCTCGATGAGGTAGTGGTCCTGGAGCAGGATGGGACCGTCTGGACTGATGGTGAGCGAGTGCTCGTCGCTCTCCACCGGGATGCCGGCGTTGTTGGTCGTGTACGGCGTCTTGGGGGATGAGGCGGCCACGAGATGTCCTCCCGTCGGGGGTCGGGGAGCCGAGGCCCGGGGGAGTCCGGAGAGACCCCGCGTGTTCCCGGGCCGGGGCAGCGGTCAACCGGACGAGTAAGTCCGAAGTCCCGTCTGCGGGGAGGTGCCAGGTGCGCACATCCGCGGCGTTGTCGTCAGTCATCCCCAAGGTCTCGGCTTCGCTCGACCAGGGGAGACCCCATCCGCTCCTGCGTCGCTTCCTTCCTCCGCCTTGCGGCTGCACGCACCTGACACCTCCCCGCCCGCCCCGAGGGGGCGGACGACGCTACTTCGGACTTACTCGTCCACGGGCCGCGTGCCCCAGCTAAACCCGCCGACACATGGTCGGCAACATTTGCGCGGCCGGACCGCCGCCCGCCCCGGCGCGGCCCGGCCCGTGCCTCACGCCCTCGTGGGGATCTCGAACCAGACGACCTTGCCGGTCGAGAGCCGGGTGGCTCCCCACCGCCGGGCCAGCCGGTTGACCAGGAAGAGTCCCCGGCCGCCCTCGTCCGTGTCCCGCGCGCGCCGCTGCCGCGGAAGCTGCGGCGAATCGTCGCCCACCTCGCAGCGCAGTACGTCCGTACGGAGCAGCCGCAGCGTCACCGGCCGCTCCGCGTACCGCACCGCGTTCGTCACGACCTCGCTGATCAGCAGTTCGACCGCGTCGCTCAGGTCCTCCAGGTCCCAGCGGGAGAGCGCCCGCCGGGCCAGCCGCCTGGCCCGCCCCGGAGCGGCATCCTCCGGTTCCAGGAACCAGTACGCCACGTCGCTCGGCGCGATCCCGTCGAAGCGGGCGGCGAGCAGCGCGATGTCGTCGTCGCGGTCACCCGGGCCGAGGACGTCGAGGACGTCGTCGCAGAGCGCCTCCAGCGGCGGCGAGTGATCGGGCCCGGTGAGCTGCGCGGTGGCCGCCAGCCGCTCCCTGAGCTGCTCGATGCCCGTCCACACGTCCCGCAGCCGCGACTCGACCAGACCGTCCGTGTAGAGCAGCAGCGTCGCCCCGGCCGGCGCGTCCAGCTCCACGGCCTCGAAGTCCACACCGCCGACCCCGATCGGCGCCCCGGGCGGCACCCGGAGCACCTCGGCCCGGCCGCCGAGGTGGAGGAGTATGGGCGGCGGATGACCGGCGTTGGCGATCGTGATGCGGTGCGCGACCGGGTCGTACACCGCGTAGAGGCAGGTGGCCATCCGGTCCGTGCCGAGCCGCTGCGCCTGCTCGTCGAGGTGGTGCAGCACCTCCTGCGGCGGCAGATCGAGACCGGCCAGGGTCTGCGCCGTCGTCCGCAGCTGGCCCATGATCGCCGCGGAGGTCATGGAGTGGCCCATGACATCGCCCACGACCAGGGCGACCCGGCTGCCGGGCAGCGGGATCGCGTCGTACCAGTCGCCGCCGACGCGGGCGGTCTCGGCGGCCGGCAGATAGCGCGAGGCGAGCCGTACGCCCGTGGGCTGGGGCAGGTTCTCCGGCAGCATCGTGCGCTGGAGCTCGTCCGCGATGTACGCCTCGCGGCCGTACAGCACCGCCTTGTCGATGCCCAGCGCGGTGTGGGTGGCGAGCTGCGCCGCGACCAGCAGATCGTTCGGCTCGAAGGCCGCGCGGTCGGGGCGGCGCAGGAAGACGGCCGCGCCGATGACCCGCCGCCGGCCGCGCAGCGGCGCGAGGATCGCGCGGTGCCCGGTCGGTACGGTGCGGTCGGCGCCCAGCAGTTCGGGCAGCGCGGCCCGGGCCGCCGCCGAGTCGCCGAAGACCGGCCGCACCCCGCGCAGCACCTCGGAGAGCGCGCCGCCGGAGAAGACCTCGCACAGCTCGGCGGCGGGCATCGCGTCGGAGTGCGGGTCGAGGAGCGGCAGCCGCGCGCCCTCGACGAGCTGCGGCACCGGCCCGACACCCACCGGGTTCTCCGGATCCTCGTCGGTCAGCCGCAGCCGGTCCGTCCGGCGCAGCCGCAGCACGAACGGCGACACGGGACGCTCGTCGCCGACGGGCAGCGGATCGCGCAGGTAGACGAGTATGGCGTCCGAGAACGTGGGTACGGTCGCCCGGCACAGGCCCAGCACGATCTCGTCCAGGTCTATGCCGCGGGCGATCCGCCGGGTGGCGGCCCCCACGAAGCGCAGCCGGTCGCCCTCGCGCCTGGCCGTACCGGCGGGATCCGGCGCCGGCCCCGCGGGCTGTGGCACGGCGGTGGCGGACTCCTGCCGCGGGCGTGTGCGTTCCTGCTGCCGGGCAACCAGGGGCTGCCGGCCTTCGTGGGAGGGGGGATGCTCCGTCACGCGTGGGATTCCGTCCGTCCGGGCCGGGGGTGCGGTGCGCTCTCTTCGACTGGCTCACAGCCCTGGCGCACGGCTCCACTCCCCTCGTAGCGAGTCACTGTCGTTGTGACGTGCGGTCGTAGCGGTCAACAGTGTTGCGTGTGTTACGTGTCGCGTGGTGACTGGTGGTCAGGCCGGTTGCCGGTCAACCCCGTTGACCTGAGCGGTCGGCTGCGACCGGTTGTGTTGTTCTTCCGGAGGACGATCCTACGTTTGCACCCTGGGGGCACATCAAGGATCTCATGAGGATGTATGCGCCGGGGCGGATACCCCGACCCGAATCCTTCACCCCCTCGCTCACCCCACCAGCCATCTCACCAGTCACCTCGCCCGTCGTCCCATCCGTCACCCCGTCCGTTCCGGGGGCGCCGTCCTGGTGAAATGTTCGAAGGGGGCGGAGCGCCACCTCCGCGGACCACGTCCCCACGCTCAGGTGGCGAGCCGGGCCGGGGTGCGGTCCCAGCCCTCCGGGAGCGTGGGCACCGGCCAGCGGGGATCGGGGCGCCAGTCCTCCCAGCCGTCGCGGAACGGGGCGCCCCACGCTTCGATGAGTTCGACCGCCGCGCGCCCGGCCGCCTCGACCCGGCGGGCCTGCGCCGGCTCCATCAGGCCGTCGCGCTGGGCCTGGGCGAACTCGTCCTCGTCGCGCCACCGCCAGCTCCGGTCCGGGTAGACGTCGATGTCGAGGAAATGGTCCTCGGAGTCGACGCCCCCGGCCCAACGGGCGCGGGGCTCCTCCAGGTTCACGTACCAGTTCTGGAAGCGCCAGCCGCGCTCCCACCACAGCCAGACCGACCACGGTTCGCCGGGCCGCGCGAGCTTCAGCACCCCCATCCCGTACCACCGGTCGCGCACCACCGTCCGCGGCACGGTGTAACGGGTCGCCAGCGGCTCGCGGTGCACCGGGGCGCCGTCGGCGCGGGCCGGCCGGACACACGGGGTGTCCGGCGCCAGCCACACCGCGAGCAGTTCGTCGGTGTCCCGCACCACCGTGACGGGGCGGCAGATGTGGACGCGGTCCCCGGCGTTCTCCCGGTACCGCCACAGGATCTGGGTGCCTGCCGCCCAGTGTTCGTTCGCCGCCGTCTCCTTCATGCGGGGATCTTAGGCCGTGTACGCCATCGGCGCCGGGGCGCTGCCGACGGTACCGCGTGGAGACCGCACGGATTTACGGGTGCGTCATGCGCAGGACATCCAGCGCCTCGTCGAGCTGTGCCGGCGTCAGCTCCCCGCGCTCGACGTACCCGAGCGCCAGGACCGTCTCGCGGATCGTCGCGTGGTCGGCCAGGGACTTCTTGGCGACCTTCGCGGCGGCCTCGTACCCGAGGTACTTGTTCAGCGGGGTGACGACGGACGGCGAGGACTCGGCGTACGCGCGGGCCCGCTCGGCGTCGGCGGTGATCCCGTCGACCGTACGGTCCGCCAGCAGCCGCGAGACGTTCGTCAGCAGCCGTACGGACTCCAGGAGGTTCTTCGCGATCACCGGGAGCATCACGTTCAGCTCGAAGTTCCCGGCGGCGCCGGCCGCGGCGATCGTCGCGTCCGCGCCGGTGACCTGCGCGGCGACCATCAGGACGGCCTCCGGGATCACCGGGTTGACCTTGCCGGGCATGATCGAGGAGCCGGGCTGGAGGTCGGGCAGGGCGATCTCGGCGAGGCCGGTGCGGGGGCCCGACGCCATCCAGCGCAGATCGTTGGAGATCTTGGTCAGCGACACGGCGAGCGTACGGAGCTGGCCGGACGTCTCCACGAGCCCGTCCCGGGCGCCCTGCGCCTCGAAGTGGTTGCGGGCCTCCGTCAGCGGCAGCCCGGTCGCGCGCGCGACCTCGGCGATCACCGCGGCGGAGAAGCCCGGCGGGGTGTTGATCCCGGTGCCCACCGCCGTACCGCCCAGCGGCAGTTCGGCCAGGCGTGGCAGCGAGGCGTTCAGCCGTTCCACCGCGTACCGGATCTGCGCCGCGTAACCGCCGAACTCCTGGCCGAGGGTGACGGGCGTGGCGTCCATGAGGTGCGTACGGCCCGCCTTCACGACGTCCGCGAACTCCGCCGCCTTGCGCTCCAGGGACGCGGCGAGATGCTCCAGCGCCGGGATCAGGCCGCCGGTGACGGCTGCGGTCGCGGCGATGTGGATGCTGGACGGGAAGACGTCGTTGGAGCTCTGCGAGGCGTTGACGTGGTCGTTGGGGTGGACGTCCCGGCCCAGCCGCTCGGTGGCGAGCGTGGCCAGCACCTCATTCGCGTTCATGTTCGAGGAGGTACCGGAGCCCGTCTGGAAGACGTCGACCGGGAACTGGTCGTCCCAGCGGCCCTCCACGACCTCGGCGGCGGCCTCCTGGATGGCGTCCGCGACGTCCTGGCCGATCACCCCGAGCCCGGCGTTCACCTTGGCCGCGGCGGCCTTGATCCGGGCCAGCGCCTCGATGTGGGTACGTTCCAGGCGCTGCCCCGAGATGGGGAAGTTCTCCACCGCGCGCTGGGTCTGCGCCCGCCACTTGGCGTGTGCGGGGACCCGCACCTCGCCCATCGAGTCGTGCTCGGTCCGGTAGGGGTTCTCGTCGGTCGTCATCGTCGTCGTACCTCCTGTGAGGGTGAGCGTCCGGCCGGTCCGATGTGTTCCCGCACAGCGCCGTGCCCTCCCGGAGTCCTGCTCCGGGAGGGCACGGCGGACGGTGGCGCGGCGGACTCAGCCGAGACCGGGCCCGCGGACCGGGATGCTGGTGAAGGTGGGCGCGGGGGCGGGCTCCGTGAAGAAGTCGTTGCCCTTGTCGTCCACGACGACGAACGCCGGGAAGTCCTCCACCTCGATCCGCCAGACGGCCTCCATGCCCAGCTCCTCGTACTCGACGACCTCGACCTTCTTGATGCAGTCCTGGGCGAGCCGGGCCGCCGGGCCGCCGATCGAGCCGAGGTAGAAGCCGCCGTGCGCGTCGCAGGCGTCGGTGACCTGTTTCGAGCGGTTGCCCTTGGCGAGCATGACCTTCGAGCCGCCCGCCGCCTGGAACTGCGCGACGTAGCTGTCCATCCGGCCGGCCGTCGTCGGGCCGAAGGAGCCGGAGGCGTACCCCTCGGGGGTCTTCGCCGGGCCCGCGTAGTAGACCGGATGGTCCTTCAGGTACTGGGGCATCTCCTCGCCCGCGTCCAGCCGCTCCTTGATCTTGGCGTGCGCGATGTCGCGGGCGACCACCAGCGGGCCGGTGAGCGAGAGCCGGGTCTTGACCGGGTACTTCGTCAGCTCGGCGAGGATCTCGTCCATCGGGCGGCGCAGGTCGATCCGTACGACGTCGCCGCCCGCGTTCTCCCCCTCGCCCAGGTGCTCGTCCGTGGTGTCCGGCAGGAAGCGGGCCGGGTCCTTCTCCAGCTCCTCCAGGAAGACACCCTCGGCGGTGATCTTCGCGACGGCCTGGCGGTCGGCCGAGCAGGAGACGGCGATCGCGACCGGCAGCGAGGCGCCGTGCCGCGGCAGCCGCACCACCCGCACGTCGTGGCAGAAGTACTTGCCGCCGAACTGCGCGCCGATCCCGATCCGCTGCGTCAGCTCGAAGACCTTCTCCTCCAGCTCCTTGTCACGGAAGCCGTGGCCCGTGGGGGACCCCTCGGCGGGCAGCTCGTCCAGGTAGTGCGCGGAGGCGTACTTCGCGGTCTTGAGGGCGAACTCCGCCGACGTACCGCCGACGACGATCGCGAGGTGGTACGGCGGGCACGCGGCCGTACCCAGCGAACGGATCTTCTCCTCCAGGAACTTCATCATGGAGGTCTCGTTCAGCACCGCCTTCGTCTCCTGGTACAGGAACGACTTGTTCGCGGAGCCGCCGCCCTTCGCCATGAAAAGGAACTTGTACGCGCCGCCGTCGGTCGCGTACAGCTCGATCTGCGCGGGCAGGTTCGAGCCGGTGTTCTTCTCCTCCCACATGGTGAGCGGGGCCATCTGCGAATAGCGGAGATTCAGCTTCGTGTACGCGTCGTAGATTCCGTGCGAAAGGGCTTCCTCGTCACCGCCCTCGGTCAGCACCTGCTGCCCGCGCTTGCCCATCACGATCGCCGTGCCGGTGTCCTGGCACATGGGGAGAACGCCCGCCGCCGCGATATTCGCGTTCTTCAGGAGATCGAGCGCCACGAACTTGTCGTTCGAGGACGCCTCGGGGTCGTCCACGATCCGGCGGAGCTGCGCGAGATGGGCCGGGCGCAGGTAGTGCGAGATGTCGTGCATCGCCTCGGCGGCGAGCGTGCGCAGCGCCTCGGGGGCGACCTTGAGGAACGTACGCCCGTCGGCCTCGAAGGTGGAGACTCCTTCGGCGGTCACCAGGCGGTAGGGCGTGGTGTCCTCCCCCAGCGGAAGCAGATCGGAGTACGCAAATTCCGGCATTACGGCCATTCCTCACTCGACAGACGGCGGCGCGGCCCCCATTGGCTGCGGCATCCTCCAGCGTAGGCCGCGCCGCCGGGACCGGACCTGTGAGGTAGGGCTCAGTAGGGCGTCGGCGGGGATGTCCCGGGGGGATGCCCCCGGGGGATGTTCCCGGGGGGTGTTCCGGGGATTCCCTTCAGGATGTCCGGCGTGGCATCGCGTCGGCCACTAGTCGCGATCTATCGCGTTTCGCTACCCTGGGGACGTGGACCTCGAAAAGCAGCCTCAGCAGCCTCAGCAGTCGGCCGAGCGGAAGCCCGTCGCATCGGCGGAGCCCGCGCCCGCCGGCCTCCGTGCCTCCGACGCCGACCGGGACAGGACCGCTGACATCCTCAGGGAGGCGCTCGCGGAGGGCCGCCTGGACGCCGAGGAGCACGCCGAACGGATCGACGCCGTCTACCGGGCGAAGACCGTCGGCGAACTGGAGCCTCTGGTACGGGACTTGCCCGCCCCCGGCGCCGATGCCCGCATCACGGGGCAGTCGCGCGGCGCGGCGGGCGGATATCCGTACGGTCCTGTGGATCCGACGGCTCCGGCCGAGAACATGATCGCGGTCTTCAGCAGTTCGACGCGGAAGGGGCGTTGGCGTATTGGCGCCAAGGTCAACGCGTTCGCGCTCTTCGGCAATGTCGAGATCGACCTGACGGAGGCACTCTTCGGCCAGCGGGTCACCGTGATCAACGCGACCTCCATTTTCGGCAATGTGGAGATCACGGTCCCGGAGAACATCACGCTGCGCGGCAACGGCCACGGTGTCCTCGGCAATTTCGAGATCCGTACGCTGGAAGCCTCCGACCAGGACGCGCCGACGGTCGTGGTGAACGGCTACTCGGTGTTCGGCAATGTCGAGGCCAAGCCGAAGCGCGGCAAGTGGATCGCGAACCTCGTCAACGACGTCCTCCGCAAGCACCTCGGCCACTAGGACCTGATCCGCACGGCGGGCCCCGGTGATCTCGCGCACTTCGCGCACTTCGCGCACTTCGCGTACCTTCCACACCTCGTGCGCTGATTTCCGGCCACATACGGGCCGGTTGGGCCGAGGTGTCCGGAATTCCGCACGGCGTTCCGAACTCCGGAACTGGGTGCCACTCAGTGCATAGGCGCGCGTACAGCGGGTAGGGAAAGCTGCATCGTCTCTCGCTCGCGAAGCCGTCGTCAGGAGTAGACCGTGCTGCAACTGCCGCATCAGCCCCTCCAGGTGGCCGCCCTTCCGACCCAGCGGAGTCCCGCTCGGGAGGACCAGGCCGGACCCTGGCATTCGGAGGCTGTATGCCGTCGGGACGAAGCCGGATTGTTCTTCGCCCCCTCCAAGGAGCCGACAGCCGCCAGGCTGGCGCGGGAGGAGGCCGCGAAGCGGGTCTGTGCCCGGTGTCCGGTGATGCTCGAATGCCAGGAGCACGCGCTGCTCCAGCCCGAGCCCTACGGAGTGTGGGGCGGACTGACGGCGGCCGAGCGCCGGGTGGTGCTGGCGCGCCGCAGGCGGCGCGAGGTGGAGTTGAGGAAGGCGGCGGCGGGCGACCGTATCGCGGCGGCGGGCTGACCCGACGCTCGACGGGGACGTGAACGGAGGGAGGGGGCGCCCCACCGCACGGGGCGCCCCCTCCGCCGGGTTCCGGCCCGCACGCGCCGGGCCCTCGGCCGGGGTTTCCCGACCGGGCGGGACTACTTGGCGCGGTCGAAGTCGATCGTGCTGTAGGCGCGCAGCTTCGACAGCCGGTGGGTCGAGTCGATCTGCCGGATCGTTCCCGACTTGGAGCGCATCACCAGGGACTGGGTGGTCGCGGTCTCCGAGCGGTAGCGCACGCCCCGGAGCAACTCACCGTCGGTGATGCCGGTGGCCACGAAGAACACGTTCTCGCCGCTGACCAGGTCGTTGGTGGAGAGCACCCGGTCCAGGTCGTGCCCCGCGTCGACGGCGCGCTGCCGCTCCTGGTCGTCCTTCGGCCAGAGCTTGCCCTGGATGACGCCGCCGAGGCACTTTATGGCGCACGCGGAGATGATGCCCTCGGGGGTGCCGCCGACGCCCATGAGCAGATCGACGCCGGTGCCCTCGCGGGCGGCCATGATCGAGCCGGCCACGTCGCCGTCCGAGATGAACTTGATCCGGGCGCCGGTCTCCCGGATCTCCTTGACGATGCCCTCGTGGCGGGGGCGGTCGAGGATGACGACCGTCACATCCTCGGGCGAGGAGCGCTTCGCCTTGGCGACCCGGCGGATGTTGACCGCCACGGGCGCGTCGATGTCGACGAAGTCGGCGGCCTCGGGCCCCGTGACCAGCTTGTCCATGTAGAAGACCGCGGACGGGTCGAACATCGTGCCCCGGTCGGCGGCGGCGAGCACGGCGATGGCGTTCGGCATCCCCTTGGCGTTCAGGGTGGTGCCGTCGATCGGGTCCACGGCGATGTCGACCTCGGCGCCGGTGCCGTCGCCGATCTCCTCGCCGTTGAACAGCATCGGGGCTTCGTCCTTCTCGCCCTCGCCGATGACGACGACACCGTTCATCGAGACGGTGGAGACGAGGGTGCGCATGGCGTTCACCGCCGCGCCGTCCGCGCCGTTCTTGTCGCCGCGCCCGACCCACCGGCCGGCCGCCATGGCGGCGGCCTCGGTGACCCGTACCAGCTCCAGGGCGAGGTTGCGGTCGGGGGCCTCGGGAGACACCTCAAGGGGGGACGGAAGTTGATGTTCGGTCAACGGAACGCACCTTTCTGTACGGCGACGACCGGAAAAGAGGGTGATACGACTCTATCCGTACAACGCCATATTGAGCAGAGGGGCCCACGTATGAGCGCGATCGGGTGATGCGACGATGGTGCCGTGGCAGGTATGCGAGGCAGACAGACGGTGCGGGACATGTTCCTGTCGATGGCGGTCATCGGGATCGTCGTCGCCGTGATCTACGTGTTCATCCCGCACGACGACACCCCGGCCCCGGTCAAGGCGGTCGACTACCGGGTCGAGCTGGTGACCGCGCGCCGCGCGGCGCCGTATCCGGTGCTGGCCCCGGCGGGGCTGGCGCAGACGTGGAAGGCGACGTCGGTCTCGTACCAGCGTCAGAACGACAACGCGTGGCACCTCGGCTATCTGGACCCGGACGGCCAGTACGTCGCGGTCGAGCAGTCGACGGCGGCCGCGAAGAAGTTCGTGGCGGAGGTCAGCCACGAGGCCGAGGACACCGGCGAGACCCAGCGGGTGGCGGGGGAGGCCTGGCAGCGCTGGAAGGGGCCGAAGTACGACGCCCTGGTGCGCACCGAGGGGGACGCCACGACGGTCGTGACGGGCACCGCGTCCTACGAGCGGCTGGCGGAGATGGCCGAGGCGCTGGAGGCCGGCAAGGAGGCCGAGGCGGGGACCGGCGCCGGGGCAGGAGCCTCCGGGGCCGGTGCCGACGGCGGATCGGGCGCGGAGCGGTGACGCCGTAACGCGGGAACGCCCGTACGTTTCATGGGCAACGACGCGGCGCCGCGGCCCGTTCCGGGGACTCCGGAACGGGCCGCGGCGCCGTATGTACGGGGTGTCCCGCGGGCGGCCGCTCGGACGGGCCGCTCGGGACGGGCGGCTCAGACGGTGGTGACGGCCTCGTCGAAGGTGAGGCGGGGAGAGCGCGGGAACCAGGCGTTCTCGCCGGGCTTGCCGATGTTGACGATCATCAGCGGGGTGTGGTCGTCGTCCAGGAACTCCTTCTGGACGCCGGCGGCGTCGAACCCGGTCATCGGGCCGGCGGCGAGCCCGGCGGCGCGGACGCCGATGATGAAGTAACCGGCCTGGAGCGTGGCGTTCAGCGCGGCCGAGCGCTCGCGGGCCGAGCGGTCGCCGAAGAAGTCCTTGGCCTGCGGGAGGTGCGGGAAGAGCTGCGGCAGCTCCTCGTGGAACTCGTTGTCCGCGGCCAGGATCGCGACGAGCGGGGCGGAGACGGTCTTGTCCCTGTTGCCGTCCGACATCAGCGGGGCGAGCCGCTGGCGCGCCTCGGCGGAACGGACCAGGACGACCCGCAGGGGCGACTGGTTCATCGACGTGGGGCCGTACTTCACGAGGTCGTAGATCGCCTGGACCTGCTCCTCGGTCACCGGCTCCGTGGAGAATGTGTTGGCGGTATGGGCCTCACGGAAGAGCAGGTCCTGGGCGGCTGGGTCGATCACGAGGGACATTTTGGGGGAGTACCTTCCGGACGGTTCGATCACGGGGTGATCAGGTGATGGCGGATTCACCGTAGCGCGGGAGTATGTGAATGTTCAATCAAATCTGGGCTGGGTGATCCACCCCACAGGCCCGCGCACGGCCCCCTCCTCCAGCTCACCTGTCCTGCGGCTCACCTGTCCTGCGGCTCACCCATCCTGCAGCTCACCCGTCCTCCGGCTCACCCGTCCTCCGGCTCCTTCCCGGCGAGGGAGGCGTCGAGCCGGGCCCGCGCCCCCTCCAGCCAGTGGCGGCAGACCTTCGCCAGCTCCTCGCCGCGCTCCCACAGGGCCAGCGACTCCTCCAGCGACGTACCGCCCGCCTCCAGCCGGCGCACGACCTCGATCAGCTCGTCGCGTGCCTGCTCGTAGCCCGGTGTGTCCGTGGCGGAGGCCGCCGCCGCGCCGTTGTCCGTGCTCGTCATGTCATCCACCCTAAGTACGCCTCATCAGTACGCCGCATCCGGCGAAGCGCGCGCGTGACCGCGCGCACCGACAACGATTTCCCTCCGCGCCGCTCACTTCGCGGCTCACTCCGCGACGACCCGCACCGCGAACTCGCCCTCCGCCACCCGGGCCCGCAGCTCCTCGGCCGGGGCGACCTCCCCCGGCGCCCGTACGACCGTCCCGTCGGGCCGCTGGAGCACCGCGTACCCGCGCTCCAGCGTCGCGGCGGGCGACAGCGCCACCACC
The DNA here is from genome assembly GCF_040685895.1 of Streptomyces sp. NPDC088124. Lineage (NCBI taxonomy): Bacteria > Bacillati > Actinomycetota > Actinomycetes > Kitasatosporales > Streptomycetaceae > Streptomyces > Streptomyces sp. NPDC088124. The sequence continues at coordinate 249,196 of NZ_JBFBJB010000005.1, forward strand.
CGCGCCCGGGTGTGCGACAGCTCCGAGTCCGCCCAGTCCAGAAGATGGCGCAGCACCCGCCGGCTCCGGTCGGCCAGCGCGTCCACCTCGGCGGCGCGCTCCTCCACCATCCGGTGGGGCCGCTCCATCACCGGCCGGGCGAGCGCGTGGGCCAGCCCGCGCTCCTCGCGGTCCAGCAGCCCTCGTACCGTACGCAGCGCACGGTCGCGCAGCCCCTGGACGCGGTCCAGCTCCTCACCCACGTCCGGCACGGTCCGCTTGGCCGCGTCGGTCGGCGTCGACGCCCGTACGTCCGCCACCAGGTCCAGCAGCGGCGCGTCCGGCTCGTGCCCGATCGCGGAGACCACCGGCGTCCGGCACGCCGCCACCGCCCGGATCAACTGCTCGTCCGAGAACGGCAGCAGGTCCTCCACGCTGCCTCCGCCGCGCGCCACGATGATCACGTCCACCTCGGGCAGCGCGTCCAGCTCCTTGACCGCCTGGACGACCTGGGCCACCGCGTTGACCCCCTGCACCGCCGTGTTGCGGACCTCGAAGCGCACCGCGGGCCACCGCCGCCGTGCGTTCTCCAGCACATCGCGCTCGGCCGCCGACGCCCGCCCGCAGACCAGCCCGACGAGCTGGGGCAGGAACGGCAGCGGCTTCTTGCGGTCGGCCGCGAACAGCCCCTCCGCGCCCAGCGACCGCTTCAACTGCTCCAGCCGCACCAGCAGCTCACCGATCCCGACCGGCCGTATCTCCGTCGCCCGCAGCGAGAGCTGCCCGCGCGGCGCGTACCACTCGGGCTTGGCCTGCACCACGACCCGCGCGCCCTCGGAGACGACGTCCGCGATCGCGTCGAACACCTGCCGATAGCACGTGACGCTCACCGAGATGTCGTACGAGGGGTCGCGCAGGGTCAGGAAGACGACCCCCGCGCCGGGCCGGCGCGAGAGCTGGGTGATCTGCCCCTCGACCCAGATGGCGCCGAGGCGGTCGATCCATCCGCCGATGAGCCGCGAGACCTCACCGACGGGCAGCGGAGCGTCCGCGGACGTGTGGAGAGCCATGCCGAGGAGCGTAACGGCCGCCTCTGACAACGCCCCGGTTCATCCCGCCGCGCGGGCCCGTTGCGCCAGCAGCACGACGAGGCCCACGGCCAGCCAGATCGCGCCCACCACCTGCGCCGAGCCCGCCGCCTCCGTGATCACCGCGATGAGGATCGCCGCCCCGATCACCGGCAGCACCAGATGCGCGAACCAGCGCGGCGGCCCCTCCGCGCGCCGTACCACGAACCACCCCACCACCGACGCGTGCAGCAGCACGAACGCCGTCAGCGCCCCGACATTCACCACCGAGACGAGATGGTCCAGGCCGTCCGGGCGCCGCGCCGCCCACACGGCGGCCACGAGCGTCACCACCGCGGCCAGCAGCAGCGCCACCCGGGGCACACCCGCGCTGGTACGGGCCAGCGCGCGCGGCAGCCGGCGCTCGCGGCCCATCGCGAAGAGCAGCCGGCCGGCCGCCGCCTGCCCGGCCAGCGCCGCGAACGCCGCACCGATCGCCTTGCTCGCCGCCACCAGATCGTGCAGCCAGGTACCGACGGCCGTGTCCACCGCGTCGTAGAACGCGGACCCCTGCTTCGCCGGATCGGCCGCCAGCTCCGCCGAGGTCACCGGCTCCAGCAGCGCCACCAGATACGTCTGCGCGATGAACAGCACGCCCGCCAGCACCAGACAGAACAGCACGGCCCGCGCCACCTGCCGCGAACCGCCCGTCACCTCCTCGGCGAACGAGGCGATCGCGTCGAAGCCGAGGTACGAGAGCACCGCGACCGACACCGCGCCGAGCACCGCCGCCAGGGAGAAACCCGTATCGCTGGTGAACGGCGAGGACCAGCCGCGCGTCGCCCCGTCCCGCACCAGCACCACCACGGCCGACACGACGAAGACCAGCAGGACCACGAGTTCCATCGCCAGCACCGCGAAGCCGACCCGGGCCGCCGCGCGTACCCCCCAGAGGTTGAGCAGCGTCGTGACGACCACGGCGATCGCCGTCCACACCCACCGGTCCACGGAGGGCACCAGCGCTTCCATGGCGATGCCCGCGAAGAGGTACGCCACCGCGGGGATCAGCAGATAGTCGAGCATCGCCATCCACCCGGCGATGAACCCGGGCCCCTCACCGAGCCCCTTGCGCGCGTACGCGAAGACCGACCCGGCCTGCGGTGCGACCCGCACCATCTGGGCATAGCTGAACGCCGTGAACGCCATCGCGACGGTCGCCACCACGTAGACGAGTGCCACGGCACCGTGCGACCTGGCGTCGAGGGTGCCGAAGACGCCGACGGGGGCCATGGGGGCGATGAACAGCAGCCCGTACACGACGAGATCCCGGAAGCCCAGCGTCCGCCGCAGCCCCTCACCACCCGGTGTCGCGCCCTCGCCGCCCGGCGTCGCGCCCGCCCCGCTCCCGCCCGTCCCGCCGCCGGCCATCGGGTCCCTCCCTCGATCGCGTAGGGACCAGTGTCGTGCAGAGGGACGGCGATCCGCCTCTTGTGAACGGCCTTACGATGGGAGGCATGACTGCAACGTCCCGCCCGTCGCCCGCCGCCACCCTCAGTGGAGACGCCGCGCGCCGCGCCGGCAAACGCGTCCTCCTCGCCGCTCCCCGCGGCTACTGCGCGGGGGTCGACCGTGCCGTGATCGCCGTGGAGAAGGCCCTGGAGCAGTACGGGTCGCCGATCTACGTCCGGCACGAGATCGTCCACAACAAATACGTCGTCAAGACCCTGGAGAACAAGGGCGCCATCTTCGTCGACAGGACGGCGGAGGTCCCCGAGGGATCCATCGTCATGTTCTCGGCGCACGGTGTCGCCCCCGTCGTCCACGAGGAGGCGGCCGAACGCAGGCTCGCCACCATCGACGCCACCTGCCCCCTGGTCACCAAGGTCCACAAGGAAGCCGTCCGCTTCGCCCAGGAGGACTACGACATCCTCCTCATCGGCCACGAGGGCCACGAAGAGGTCATCGGCACCTCGGGCGAGGCCCCGGACCACATCACGCTGGTCGACGGTCCGGAGGACGTCGCGAACGTCGAGGTCCGCGACGAGTCGAAGGTGGTCTGGCTCTCCCAGACCACACTCTCCGTCGACGAGACGATGGAGACGGTCGACGCACTCAAGGAGAAGTTCCCGCTGATGATCGCGCCGCCGAGCGACGACATCTGCTACGCCACCCAGAACCGGCAGATCGCGGTCAAGCAGATGGGCGCCGACGCGGACCTGGTCATCGTCGTCGGGTCCAAGAACTCCTCCAACTCGGTACGGCTGGTCGAGGTCGCCCTCGGCGCCGGTGCCCGCGCCTCCCACCTGGTGGACGAGGCCGCCGAGATCGACGAGGCGTGGCTCGACGGCGTCTCCACGGTCGGTGTCACCTCCGGGGCCTCCGTCCCGGAGATCCTGGTCGACGGCGTCCTGGAGTGGCTCTCGGAGCGCGGCTTCGGGGACGTCGAGATCGTCAAGGCGGCCGAGGAGTCCATCACCTTCTCGCTCCCGAAGGAACTGCGCAGGGACCTGCGGGCCGAGGCGGCGGCACTCTCCGAGCGCTAGGATCTGTCGCTCGGATCGGGGCCAGGGGCAGGGCGGGGAACGATCCGTTCGGCCCTGGGCCCTGTCGCTGTCAGCATCAGCCCGTAACGTTGTGTCCATGAACGTCTTCGGAGTGGACATCGGCGGCTCGGGAATCAAGGGCGCGCCCGTGGACCTGGAGCGCGGCGACCTGGTCGAGCCTCGCTACAAAGTACTCACGCCGCACCCGGCGACGCCCGAGAGCGTCGCCGACGGTGTGGTGGAGGTCGTCCGGCATTTCGGCTGGTCCGGGCCGGTCGGCATCACCTTCCCCGGGGTGGTGACGGGCTCGGTGATCCGCACGGCAGCCAATGTCGACAAGGGGTGGATCGACGTCGACGCGGGCCAGGTCCTCGGCGACCGGCTGAACCTGCGGACCACCGTCCTGAACGACGCCGACGCGGCGGGTGTGGCGGAGATGGCCTTCGGGGCGGGGCGCGGCCGCAAGGGCACGGTCTTCCTGCTGACCTTCGGCACGGGCATCGGCAGCGCGCTCTTCATCGACGGCCGTCTGGTGCCCAACACCGAACTGGGCCACCTGGAGCTGAACGGCCACGACGCGGAGAAGCGCGCGTCCACGAAGGCCAAGGACGACGAGGAGCTGGGCTGGCACCACTGGGCGCACCGGGTCCAGAAGTATCTGGCCCACGTGGAGATGCTGTTCTCGCCGGAGCTGTTCATCATCGGTGGCGGGGTGAGCCGCAAGGCCGACAAGTTCATCCCGCTGATCGAGGGGATCAGAGCCGAGATCCTTCCGGCGGAGCTGCAGAACAACGCGGGGATCGTCGGCGCGGCGATGTCGGCGGCGGGCCGCTGACAAGCGCCGGGCGGGCTCGCCACCCGCTGACCGGTTCCGCTACCCCCGAGGCCCCTGCCGCACCGCCCGGCTCGCGGTGGCGCCGCTCCGCGGGGCGGGTGTCCGGCCGGTCCGGGTGGGAGCCGGCCGCCCCCGGGGCCCGGCGCCCACCCGGGTGGCGACCCGGGTGGCGGCCAGGTCCCTGGCGAGCTGCCGCCGCCCCATTTCGCGCACCTTCCGTACGGTGGCGATGAGCCCGGCGACCAGCGTGCCCCCGTACAGCCAGCCCGCGTGGACGGCCAGGGTGGTGACGAGCGCCATGACATGCCCGCCGAAGCCCCCGGCGCCGCCGGAGATCGGCAGCGCGCCGACCGCGAAGGCGATCGGCGCGATGATCGGCGCGGTGACCAGGTCGGCGGGGCGTACCCACAGCGCGGTCACGGCGCTGACCGGCAGGAACAGCACTCCGTAGACCACGGGCTCGGCGCCGAAGAGCAGCGCGTCGAGGAAGGCGAAGAAGAGCATCGAGGCCGTGGCGAAGAGCCCGGCGCCCAGCCCGGTCAGCCGGGGATTGGGCAGCGCGCGCAGCCGCCGCACGACGGGCGGCACCCGCCGCCTGTGCACCGCCGGGTGGCGCCGCGGCCGCTGCCGCCGCTGGGCCTGGTGAGGTGTCCTCCGCTGCTGCTCCACCGGACCAACGTAGGTGGCGAAGGCGGACGAACCGGGGAACCGAGGGCGGGACACGCCCTCCGGGTGCCGGCGGAGGTGAGTTCGAGCGGCGCGCCACCGGACCGGGAACGGGCGCCGGTACGGAGTCCACGGCCCCGCACCCGTCGTCGGCCGCCGCGGCGCGCCCGTAAACTGGGGGATCGGGCCCGCGCGGCCCGCTGCCCGGGCCGCACAGGCCTCCAGCCAGTCCTCGGCCGCCGGCCGGTCCTCACTCCAGGAAGTCGCCAACGTGTCGCTCACGATCGGAATCGTCGGTCTGCCGAATGTCGGCAAGTCGACCCTGTTCAACGCCCTGACCAAGAACGACGTGCTGGCGGCCAACTACCCGTTCGCCACCATCGAGCCCAACGTCGGCGTGGTCGGCGTCCCGGACCCCCGTCTGGACAAGCTCGCGGAGATCTTCGGCTCGCAGAAGATCCTCCCGGCCACGGTCGACTTCGTCGATATCGCGGGCATCGTGCGGGGCGCCTCCGAGGGGGAGGGGCTGGGCAACAAGTTCCTGGCGAACATCCGTGAGTCGGACGCGATCTGCCAGGTCATCCGGGCCTTCAAGGACGAGAACGTGGTCCACGTCGACGGCAAGGTCTCGCCCAAGAACGACATCGAGACGATCAACACCGAGCTGATCCTCGCCGACCTCCAGACGATCGAGAAGGTCCTCCCGCGCCTCCAGCGCGAGTCGCGCATCAAGAAGGAGGTCCTGGGCCAGGTCAAGGCGATCGAGGAGGCCCAGGCCATCCTGGAGACCGGCGAGACGCTCTTCTCGGCGGGCATCGTCCAGGGCACCGAGAAGTCCGAGCCCCTGCGCGAACTGCACCTGCTGACGACCAAGCCCTTCCTCTACGTCTTCAACGTGGACGAGGAGGAGCTGACGGACGACACCTTCAAGGACGAGCAGCGCGCCCTGGTCGCCCCCGCCGAGGCGATCTTCCTCAACGCCAAGCTGGAGTCGGACCTCGCGGAACTGGACGACGACGAGGCCCTCGAACTCCTCCAGTCGGTAGGCCAGGAAGAACCGGGCCTGGCCACCCTCGCCCACGTCGGCTTCCGCACCCTGGGCCTCCAGACCTACCTGACGGCGGGCCCGAAGGAATCCCGCGCCTGGACGATCAAACAGGGCGCCACGGCCCCCGAGGCGGCCGGCGTGATCCACACCGACTTCCAGAAGGGCTTCATCAAGGCCGAGGTCATCTCCTTCGCCGACCTGGTCGACACCGGCTCGGTCGCCGACGCGCGCGCGGCGGGCAAGGCGCGCATGGAGGGCAAGGAGTACGTGATGCAGGACGGCGACGTGGTGGAGTTCCGGTTCAACGTCTAGTCGCTGACGTATCACCACGTCGCTGGTCTGGTAAACATGCAGGTCAGTCAGAGAGGGCCCGGCTCTTCGGAGTCGGGCCCTTAGTTTTTCCCGTGCTGGGATGGTGCTGGGATAGCTGACTCCACGTCATCTGTCGTCATCCCTGGTCATCCGTACTGTGCTGGGATTGTGCTGGGATGGAATGGAAGCGACCGTGCTGGGTTTCGGGCGTTGCGCTGCCCGATGTGAGGGAGTGAGTGGGAGGGGTTCATGTACACATCTTCTTCGTGGCCTTGCGGCTCCGCGCGGATCCGGGCGTAGCACTTTTCCTACTCGTTTGACACACTTGGGGTATGGGCGAGACGACGTACAGCATCGGGGAAGGGCCGGCGACGCGGGTGAGCCTTTCGCTGCCCGAAGGGACCGCGGAGGCGATTCGGGCGCGGGTGGGGAAGCGGGAATTCTCCGCGTTCATCGCCGTGGCGGTCGAGCGTGAGCTGCGCGGGCAGGTTTTTGACGAGTATCTGGCGGACTACGAGAGCCGCAAGGGGCCGGTTTCCGAGCAGGCTCGTCAGCGGGCTCGGCAAGTTTTCGACGAGGTGTTCGCCGAGGAGGGCCAGTGGCCCGCCGCAAGCTGAGTCACGAGGGGACGCTCGTCCTGGACAGTGAAGGGCTCTCGAAGCTGCTCGCCGACGGCGAGCAGGTGGTGGCTCTGATCGCTGAGGCGCGCTCGCGCGGCATGGAGGTAGTGATCAGTTCACTCACCATCATCGAGGTCGTCCATGCCCGTACGAACATGTCGCGCCTGGACTGGGTGCTCTCCGGACTGCGTGTAGTCCCGGTGGGCGACGAGGAGGCGCGGGCAGCCTCGAAGTTGTTGATGGATGCCGGTTTGCACGGGCAGAAGTACGCGAT